>JAEEUX010000070.1 GCA_016290695.1 Oscillospiraceae bacterium | reverse complement strand
TAAAGACTTTGATGGCTTTGCCGTTATTACAAAGTCTCAGTATGACGATATCATGGCACTTCGATCATATGTAAATGACAACAAAGAGGTCATCTACTATAAGACAGAAGGCGCAACAACCACGTACTATAAGCTGAAAAGTGAGGGAGAGCGTTACACAGTGCTGGCTGCAGGAGGTAGCATAAATCAGCACATGGAAGGTGCAACTGTTGTGGGAACT
Organism: Oscillospiraceae bacterium; assembly: GCA_016290695.1. Lineage (GTDB taxonomy): Bacteria > Bacillota > Clostridia > Oscillospirales > Oscillospiraceae > RGIG6375. Next base: position 10,017 of record JAEEUX010000070.1, on the reverse strand, counting down.
ACACATGCTCTTCAAGGCGGATGCCCTGAGAACCCAATGATCAGTGCCTCTTCAAATGATCAGCATTATTATGGTGACGATTTTGATGGAATAGATTTAAAGAGTTTTATTGCTGAGATGAACGATAAGATGGAAGCAGTAGAACGAAACGAATCCACTATCAAGAATTGGACTGGAAACGGAGACCATAGAATACTTATTGATCAGCCTGGTACTTACTATATAGATGGTTCTCCAAGTAACTATAGCTTTAATACTGATGGAAAAATCTACGTTAGCACTCCTGGAGAAGTTACCATTATTCTTTATAATGATGACAAAAACCAGAGTTCAGTAATTATTCCTATGGTTACTAACAGAGATGATTATAGTCAGATGTCGACTGGCAATGATAAATATGAAGGTCAAGACGAAGGGAAGCATCTGCCTAATGTAACTTTTGTTACAGATGTTAAAAATGTTACACTTCAGTGTGGAAATAGCGTGGGTAATATTTTGGCACCTAATGCTACTGTTGGTTTTTACGGTGAGGGAAACTATTGTGGAACAATCATTTGCAAAGAAATAAGCTCTACTACCCTTTGGGGTGGAAAAATTGCAGAAGGTCACCGTTACCAATATGGATACGAAGCTTATTTGATGGATGAGCGCACCGAAACAGATACTTCCATAAAGACCTATTCAATAGCCGGAAATACACTGAAATGTGATGTGAGCAGCTACATTATGGATACTGTTCAGGATGTCACATCTTATAAGAACGAGACTGTTCAGGATGTCACATCTTATAAGAACGAGACCGTTCAGAACGTCACATCTTATAAGAACGAGACCGTTCAGGATGTCACATCTTATAAAAATGAGACCGTTCAGGACGTCACATCTTATAAGAACGATACTGTTCAGGACGTCACATCTTATAAGAATGAGACCGTTCAGGATGTCACATCTTATAAAAATGAGACCGTTCAGGATGTCACATCTTATAAGAACGAGACCGTCCAGGACGTCACATCTTATAAGAACGAGGCACTTCAGAACGTTTCTTCCTATAAAGTAGATAACCTTCAGAAAGTTACTTCCTATAAAGAAGAAAACCTTCAGAAAGTTACTTCCACAATTCAAGAGAAGTATCAGAAAGTAACTTCTGTAAAAGAGGAGAGACTTCAGAAGGTGACCTCTTACAAAGAAGCCCAAAAACAGGATTTAACCGCAGAACTCAGAGTTAATAAAGCTAATCTCAGTGCAGTTAAAGAAGCCAACAAGTACGAAGTAAATGCAGAGAAGCTTGCAAAGAAGCAGATCCTTGTAGCAGAGAGAGAGGTTATCACAGAGACTAAGCAGGCATCACTGACAAAGACAGAGAGCTCCAAGACTCAGACTTCACTGAACAGGACATTCTCAGTCAAGTTCAGCAAATACAACAAGACCAGCAAAGGTGGAACATGGACAGAGACCACCAAGAAGGTAGTTCCTCCGGAGACTCCGCCTGAGACTCCTGAGACACCGGATATTCCTGATGTACCTACACCGGATACACCTACAACTCCGGACGTACCTACAACACCTGATGTACCTACACCGGATACGCCTACAACACCTGATGTACCTACAACACCAGATACACCTACAACTCCGGATGTACCTACAACCACACCGGATGCTCCTACAACACCTACTGTAGTTCCTACAACTACACCTGGCGTACCGAATATTCCTACAATCGTTATTGACGATGACACACCAGTTGCAGGTGACGTAGCACAGGTTCTCGGTGCAAGGAGAACACCCGCTGGACCGGCAGTCCTTGGCGCAAGAAGAGCAAAGACTGGCGACGAGACACAGGATCCGCTTATGGCATCACTGATGATCTTCAGCGCATCTGCCGCAGCACTTGGTTTAATGGGCACCAAGAAGAAAAAGAAAGGCTCAAAAAAATAATAACTTCCTAAACATAGGGGACGGTTCCTTCATTCTGACAAAAGCATGAAGGAACCGTTCCTCTTTTTTGCATTAAATGGTCTTGACTTTAGCACTTAAAAGCGTTATAGTTTAAAGCACTAAAGTAAATAATTGGAGGAAGTTCGTATGATCATCAAAGTTTTATTACTGGTTGTTTTCTTCGCCGTGATGCTTGCCATCGGCTTTATCTGCCGCAAGAATTCAACAGACGTGAGCGGATTTGTCCTGGGCGGAAGATCGGTTGGCCCTTGGGTTACAGCTTTTGCTTACGGAACATCGTATTTTTCAGCGGTAATTTTTGTCGGATACGCAGGACAGTTCGGCTGGAAATATGGAATTGCTTCAACCTGGATCGGTATTGGCAACGCCCTTATTGGATCTCTTTTGGCATGGGTTATCCTTGGAAGAAGGACCAGGATCATGACCCAGCATCTTGGGTCTGCCACGATGCCGCAGTTCTTTGCCAACAGATTCGGCGGGAAATCCCTTAAGATCGCCGCTTCGATCATTACCTTTATTTTCCTTATACCTTATACAGCATCGCTCTATAATGGTCTCTCAAGGCTCTTTGGTATGGCCTTTAACATTGACTATTCTATCTGTGTTATCGTAATGGCGGTTCTCACCGGAATTTACGTTATCGCAGGCGGATACATGGCAACAGCCATCAACGACTTTATCCAGGGCATAATCATGCTGATCGGAATAACAGCAGTAGTGCTGTCAGTTCTCAACAGCCAGGGCGGATTCCTCGCAGCTCTGGAGGGACTTGCACAGATTTCCGACGAGAGCGTATCTACTGCTCCCGGAGTCTTTGCTTCCTTCTTTGGACCTGACCCTCTGGGACTTCTCGGCGTTGTTATCCTGACATCTCTCGGAACCTGGGGTCTTCCTCAGATGGTTCAGAAGTTTTACGCTATCAAGAGCGAGAAGGACATAAACAAGGGAACGCTCATTTCCACCTTCTTCGCCATAGTCGTCGCCGGAGGCTGCTACTTCCTCGGCGGCTTCGGCAGGCTCTTTAATATCGACGTTGCCTCCGAGGGCTACGACGCGATTATCCCCGCTATGCTCTCGAACCTTTCTCCGATAATCTGCGGCATTGCGCTAATCCTCGTGCTCTCTGCCTCCATGTCCACGCTTTCCTCTCTCGTTCTTACATCGAGCTCCACGCTCACACTGGACTTTATTAATCCCCTCCGCGGCAAAAAAGAGCCGGACGAAAAGAAAAACCTTCTCGTTATCCGCGCCTTCGTCGCCGTATTCATTCTTCTCTCCGCTATAATAGCAATAGTGCAGTATAAGAATAATATCGCTTTCATCGCGCAGCTCATGGGTCTTTCCTGGGGCGCGCTCGCAGGCTCCTTCCTCGCGCCCTTCCTTTACAGCCTTTACTGGAAGCGCGTTACAAAGGCCTCCTGCATCGTCTGCTTCCTCTGGGGCTCGCTTCTCATGCTGGCTAATATGTTCTTCAAGAGCGCATTCCCCGCGCTCCTGCAAAGCCCAATAAACTGCGGCGCGCTGGCAATGCTCGGCGGAATGATAATCGTCCCCGTGGTAAGTCTTTTCACCAAGGCTCCCTCGCCCGAACACATCGAGCATACCTTCTCCTGCTATAAGCAGAAGGTTCTCGTCCCAGTAACCGAAGCGCTCAACGGCAGCGCCGAGGATTAATCCTGAATAATCACACGGGAACAAGGTTTTTCACAAAGAAAAGCCTTGTTCCCTTTTTATGTATAACTCGCAGAGTATTGAAAAATCCTTCGGGCTGTGTCATAATATATTAGTAAAGACTAACCGAGGAGGCATACGCAATGCATGAAACGCTGTTAGGTCTTCTAATCCCCTTCGCCGGAACGTCGGCAGGCGCGGCGAGCGTATTCTTCATGAGGAAACGCAGGGGTGTAACGCTCCAGCGGGCCCTAACCGGCTTTGCCGCCGGCGTTATGACCGCCGCTTCGATTTGGAGCCTTATAATCCCCGCGATAGAGCAATCTGAGGCAATGGGAAAGCTATCCTTTCTTCCTGCCTTTATCGGCTTTTGGCTCGGCATTCTCTTTCTTTTGCTGCTTGACCGCACGATACCGCATCTGCACCAGAACGCGGACAAGGCGGAGGGCCCGAAAAGTGCTCTTGCACGCAGCACTATGATGGTCCTTGCGGTAACGCTGCATAATATTCCGGAGGGCATGGCAGTAGGGGTGGTATATGCCGGTGTACTTTCAGGCTCAGCAGAGGTTTCGGCGGGCGGAGCGCTGGCGCTCGCTCTCGGGATTGCGATACAGAATTTCCCGGAGGGCGCCATTATATCCATGCCGCTGCTGGCAGAGGGCGACGATAAGCCCCGCGCATTCGTAAAGGGCGTGCTTTCCGGCGCGGTAGAGCCCGTTTTCGGGGCGCTCACCATTCTATTTGCGCGGCTCGTAGTGCCTGCGATGCCGTACCTGCTTGCTTTTGCGGCGGGTGCGATGATATACGTCGTCGTCGAGGAGCTTATCCCGGAGATGTCCGAGGGCGAGCATTCAAACGTCGGCGTGCTGGCCTTCTCCGCCGGCTTCACGATAATGATGGCGCTCGACGTTGCGCTCGGCTGATGATTTTTGTCTTTAAAAGGAGAATTCAAGAAATGGCAAACGGCAAAGCAAAGGCAATACTGTACGCGTTTCTCGCGGCGGTGTTTTACGCGATAAACGTCCCCGTTTCAAAGCTTCTGCTGCAAAACGTCGGGGCGGCGACGATGGCGGCGCTATTATATCTCGGCGCGGGCATAGGAATAGCCCTGCTCTCGCTCGTTAACAGGAAAGAAGCGCAGCGCTGCGAAAAGCTGACGAAAAGCGACCTTCCCTATGTGATAGGCATGATAGCGCTGGACATAGCCGCGCCCATATTCCTCATGCTCGGCATAAGCTGCGGCTCCGCCGCGAACGCTTCCCTGCTCGGCAACTTCGAGATAGTTGCGACGACGCTTATCGCCATGCTCATTTTCAGGGAAACCATATCGAAAATGCTCTGGTCCGCCATAGCGCTCATCACCCTTTCAAGTCTCCTGCTCTCCTTCGAGGGGACGGAAAGCCTAAGTTTTTCCTACGGCTCACTTTTCGTTCTTCTCGCGGCGCTCTGCTGGGGCTTTGAAAACAACTGCACAAGAAGCATTTCCTCCAAAAGCACTTACGAAATCGTCATTCTAAAGGGCATATTCTCCGGGCTCGGCTCGCTCGTTATAGCGTTAATTAAAGGAGAGAGCTTTCCGGGCTTCGGCAGCGCCGCGGCGGCAATGCTGCTCGGCTTTGCCGCATACGGGCTGAGCATTTTCCTCTATATCCGCGCGCAGAATATTATTGGCGCGGCGAAAACGAGCGCTTACTACGCGGCGGCTCCCTTCGTCGGCGCGTTTCTGTCCTTCGTGTTCCTTAAAGAGCAATTATCATGGATATACTTAGCTGCGCTTGCCGTTATGATAGCCGGCTCCGCGCTCGCGGCGGCCGACACGATTATCCGCCACCACGCCCACCTGCACCGGCACAGCTTTACGCACACTCACGGCGGCACAACGCATACGCACACGGTCAGCCACAGCCACGACCACAATCATTACCTCAGCTCCGGGCGGCACGAACACCACCACCCGCGCTCAGAGCTTGAAGAGCTCCCGGACGCGGCAAAGGTCTGAACAAACGCAAAAGGCGCTGTCTCAAATCAGTCAAACGGCTGAAAAAGAGACAGCGCCTTTTTCAATTCTGTGTTTCAGCTCCAGTGCTTCAGCTTTGAGAGGTAGAAATCATACTGTCCTCGGCGTTCGCTTTCCGGAAGATTATCGGGGTTCGGGGAATGGCTCAGGAGAAAATCAAGAAGCTCGTCCTTCGATTTATAGACGAATTGCCCCTCGGCATAGCACCACTTGCAGTAATCCTCGTTGAATTCTCCGCCCGGCTCGCGGCTTATCATGTCGTCCTCGCTGAGCGGCATGCCGCAGCACTGGCAGACAAGCTGTCTCGGAGCGCCGAGCAATGTGTTTATCGAGACGCCGAACTCCCTTGACAGGAGCTTCAGGGTATCGGTATTCGGCTGCGTTTCGCCCGTCTCCCAGCGGCTCACTGCCTGTCTTGTAAGCATAAGGCGCTCGGCAAGCTGTTCCTGCGTAATTCCGTTTTTCTCTCGCAGATTTTTGATAATTTGGCTCATTTCCATGGTTTATACACCTTCCTTACGCCATAATTATGCCACCGTTGCGGGCAGGGCGCAAGCAACTCGCTGTTGCTTTGGCTTAATCCTCGTCCTTTGGCGACCACGAGGGCTGAACCTCGTCAATCTGCAGGAAGCCGTCCGTCTTCGTCGCGACCTGATACTTGTCCTCATATACTATCTCGCCGGGGGTATTCGTGTAAACGAGGAAATACGGGTGCTCATAGCGGTCCAGAAGCCAAAGCGCGGGGCGAATCATCTTCATCATTTCCTCGGAATTTTCCGTCTTGAACCAGCATACGACGGGCTCCTGATTTTGCACTGAGGGGGCCACGGAAGATTTTCCGCAAACCAGTCGTCTATCTCCTTATAGAGTGCGGCGTCCTCCTCGTCCATTACTTCGTCATGAATAAGCTGCCAGCACATACTGAAAATACCCTTCGCAAACATTGTGTTCTTTGCGAGATTTTTGCCTTGAATCCGAACGTATTTAAAGTTCATTGGGCGCATAGCTACATCCTCCTTCTCTATTCTTTCAGGCTGTGCAGTCGGTATTCCTTTTTCATACCGTGCGAGCCGAAAATCTGCCAGTTTCCCTCTCCGAGGCGCTGCATTATCGCGTTTCTTTCAAGTGCGCAGAGCGCGGGGTCTGTGTCCACGGAGGTCATGAGCACGGGCGCATATTGGTTATACTCCGCCTGCTCCCGCGTGAGCGCGTGGACGTTTATATAGATATCGCCCGAAAAGACGACGTGGTGTGCGTAATCTATGAGCACGGTCTCGCCCTTCAGGTGTCCGCCTCTGCCCTGATAGACCTCAAAGTGCATTTCTCCGAAATCATAAAAGCCTACCTGTTCAAGCGGCTCCTTCATCTCATTTGGCGAAGGCCATAACGCCGTCACCTTATCCGGCTCGGGCGGGCGGTACATCGTAAGAGCCTTGCAGATACTTATATAAGGCTTATGAAGCGGATTTTGCTCTCGGTAGGCGTTCACGCCCCTATATTCGAGCGCGAGACATTCCTTTGTCTCTTCGCCGGCGATTATTTCGTCAAAAAGCGGCAGGAGGCCGCAGTGGTCAACATCTGCGTGCGTAACGTAGACCTTCTTTTTCATCGCGTCATAATCGGGCAGCAGAGAGCGGAAAAGCTTTTCCATTTCTTCTCGGTAGAGCGCGTAACCCGTGTCGATAAAAAGCGTCTCGCCGCCGCTTATGAGGATAATCGTATTGCTCCCGCAGGGCGGCTCGATAAGGATTATCTCCGTCGTCTCCGTTATTCTGTGGCGGGTAACTCGCGGGGAGAACCTGTCCCCACGGCAGGATGCCAGCAAATGGGCAAAGCGGCTTATGCTTTCAAATGTTTTATACGGCGAAAGCCCCTTTTCGTCAAGCATCTGCATAACGACGTTCGTATTAACGAGCAGCTCGTCACGCATATTCTCCGGAAGCCCCACGCACTTTACGATATCAGAAACAAAGGACTGATAAAAGATGCTGTTATCGTATACCTTTTCCGAGTGATTATAGTCCAGAACCCGCACGGGGCAAAGCGTCTGCGCCTCGGCAAGAAACTTTTTCAGGCGTTCCTCATTCTCGATATAGAGACCCATCTTGAACGCCTGATGGTCGGTTCCGTCTTCCTGAGAGCTTATATAGGATATATTCAGCTCATAGCGCTGGATAAGTCCAAGCACCTCTCTGACGCTTCCGGGGTGGTCGGCGAGCAGGAATTCAAGCAGGACGATGCTGTTCTCGCTCCTCGAGCTCTGCAGATATCCTATCTCGGTGAGAAGCTTATCCGCGCGTCTGAGGCTTTCCTCCTCACCCTCGGCGTCGATAAAAAGCGTATGCGAGTCTATGGCCTTATTGTAGCTGACGCGGGTAATATTGATGTTCAGCTCCGCCAGACACTCGCTCGCTTTCAGGAAAGCGCCTATGTGGTCCGGCATGGTGGTTATATAAGTTTTCTTCATATAAAAAGGACATTTCCTTTCCTTGTGTGCAGGCATTATTACGCCCGATTAACCTTGTAAACGAAGTCCGCTTCACCAGGCTCCGGCTCCTCCCACAGAGTTTTCAGCTTATTCATAAGCCCATCGTCCAAATAGAAATCCGAACCGCCGTTCCCGCTCAGAACTCTTTGGTTCCGCTCGGAAATGTTTTTCCGCCACGTTTCATCGTCAACGCAGACATAGTGTATCTCGCAGGCAACGCCCTCGGAGGCAAAATACTCCCGCATTTCCCGGCGTTCCGTCTTCGTCCAGAGGCCGCGGTCAAAAATCACGTTTGCTCCCGCCTTGGCGATCTGGGCCGCCTTTTTCACGAGATACTTATTAACTCTTTCGACGAACACGTTATAAAAATCGCCTTGTTCATTATTGATCAAATCATAAGTTGCTTCATCGGTGGACAAAACCACAGCATTCAACGAGTCCTTTATTTTTGCCGAGTAACAGCTTTTCCCGCTGCAAATCTTCCCACAGGTCACAATAACTTTTGCCATGCACCGTCTTCTCCGTTTCTGTTAAGCAGCATGTTACCATAAACGCTTTTATTTATTCCTGAAGCTTCTGCATTCGCAGCTTTTCTGTTTTGTTCTCCAAACATCTACATTTTTCTGCATTCAAGAACCGTTAATGTATTGCAATCAAGAAAAATCTCATAATCGTTATCCCAGGCATACAGTTCTTCGCAAGTCAGGCGCAAGACATTATCCTTACAATAATCAAACTTCAAAAAATCCGGGTTGATCGGCAATATAATACCTGTAATAAACCCTATTCGATTTCCGCGCATTACAGACAGACTGTATCCGTCATTAAACAGAATATCACCTTTTGCGGTAAGAAAAAGCGAGTTATACTGGCATTCAATATAATCAACATAATCAACTACTTTTCTTTCATATATATCTATAAAATAAAGTGCTGCTGTAGTTAAAACAACTGCTGTGTTATATTTCTTTGAAATAGCAGCCTCTAAATATTCACCCCTAAACTCACCGCACCATGGTTCACTTGAATCTTCTTCAAATTTAATCCAGGTCCATTCCGATGAATGCCTATGGCTATTAAAATCAAATACAACTTCCCTGTATTGACCTGATTCTGGCATTTCTATGTATTCAGCGCCAATTATCATTTTTTGAAATATAGCTCCTTATGATATCTAAGCCCGTTTTTTCACACAGGCAGCATGTTTTTCTGACTTCATCAAGCGTTTGCACTCGTTCGTTCAGCATAAGCTTCTCACATTTTTCCTGCATCAGCCAAAACCTTCGATTTGATGTTATTTTACACCAAATTGAAGGTTTTGGCAATTATTTCTTAGCGCCGCTCACGCCATGTACCGGATCCGAATGCCCACCTGCCCCGCATTGAAGCCGCCTCCGAAGACAATATACAAAACGTATGCCACTACAGCCAGAATAGCGAGAATAATGAGCAGCCTGATGAGTTTTCTAACGAGTTTTCTCATGAGCGCCGTCCTCTTTCAATTAGACATTCTCTGCTTTATTTCCTCATAGCTTGCCGCCGTCATCAGCGCCGTTTCGTCCGTATCCCGCAGCGTCACCGTATAGGTCCATCTGCCGTATACCTCAAGCTTTTTGATGGCGTCTGTTCTGATGATATAGGATTTATGGCAGCGCATAAACCTCGCCCCGTCAAGCTTTTCCTCGAGCGAGGAAAGCGGCTGCGAGCTAAGGTATACTTCCTCCGGCGTAACTATCCTCGTTACGCCGTCGCAGCGCTCTATCATGATGATGTCCTTAATGTCTATGAGGTTTATTTCCTCTTTGCCCTTTATAATGAGCTTTTCGTTGAGCGGGTCTTCGCTCTTTTCTTCGCTCTGGGCATCAGAGTGCGACTTTAT
>JAEEUX010000069.1 GCA_016290695.1 Oscillospiraceae bacterium | reverse complement strand
ATAATCTGCCTGCGTTGAATTGTATTTCACAAACCAATTATACGCCGACAGCCGACTCTTTCATAGAGCCGGCTGCCGTCATTTTTGGTTATTTTGGGGCTTTTCTTAGTGAGACAGCCCCCTTTTTTATACCTAATGCAGTTTTTTCTTGATGGTGAGCATGTTTTTGCCGTCTCGGTACTCATAGCTTACATCGTCCATTTTCTGCTTTACCATGTAAATGCCGAGACCACCGATCGGACGATCTTCGGATGATTGCGTAACGTCCGGGTCAGGCCTGGAAAGCGGGTCGTAAGGGATGCCTCCGTCTATGAGCGTGATAGACGCGACGCCTTCTTCTACGCTGACGTGTATCTCTGCCCAACCCTTGCCCTCGGGATAAGCGTAGTGGGCGACGTTTACAAAAATCTCCTCGAGCGAGACCTCAATTAAAAGCTGGGTTTTCATAGGGCAGTCGTTTGCTTCAAGCTCCGCCGCTACAAAGTCCTGCACCTCGTGAAGCTTATCTGCATCTGCCTCGATTTTTAAAACCTTCTCCGGGCTCATAGCCTCCTTCTCAGAGTCCTTCGGCCCGTTGTATTTCAGACATAACATGGTTATATCGTCAAATTGCGGAGCCTCGCCCACGAATTCGTCCACCGAACACTTTACCGCGTTCAGGATCTGCTCGGGGAGGGCGTCAGGTTCTTTATTCAAAGCCTCAAGCATCCGCTGAGTTCCGTAAAGCTTGTTTTGCGCGTCCGTTGCCTCCGCAACACCGTCTGTATAGACGAATAGACTGTCGCCCGGGTGCAGCTCAAATTCATGCTCGCGGAAGCGAATGCCCTCCATCGTTGCCACGGCGGGAGAGTGGCGGTATTCGATAAGCTCATACTGTCCACCGGCGCGGCGCAGCGTCGGGTGTTCGTGACCCGCGTTTGCCGCAAGACCCTTGCCGGTGCTGATCTCCAGTATGGCTAGCCAGACCGTTACGAAAAGCTCCGCCTTGTTGCCCTCGCAAAGCTGCTCATTTACGTTGCCGAGCACCTTCGCGGGCGAATAATCGCAGTCCTGCGCCTGGTTTTTTATAAGAGTCTTCGCGATAACCATAAAGAGCGCCGCGGGGACGCCCTTGCCGGAAACGTCCGCCATTACCATCGCCAAATGGTTCTCGTCAATCAGGAAGAAATCATAGAAGTCGCCGCCGACCTCCTTTGCCGGAGTCATGCTGGCATAGATATCGAATTCATGTCTGTCAGGGAAGGCGGGGAAGATACAGGGAAGCATATCCGCCTGAATCTGTGTGGCGACGTTCAGCTCGGCGCCTATGCGCTCCTTCTCAGCGGTAACGGAGACAAGATTGCGGATATAGGCATTCATATCGTATTCCATCTGCGCGAGACTTTCGTATAGCGTCCCAACCTCGTCGCGCGAGCGTATGGTGAGCTGATTAAAGATGTTCGTCTCCGTTCCTTCGCCGGACTGCTCCTTCACGAGCTTTTCCGCAGCGGCAGAGAGACGCTTGATCGGCTCAGCCATAGTCTTCGAGCTTATGCGAATGAGAATTATTGAGATGATAGCTGTAAGCGCTAGCATGAGCATTATCATGCTCTGTGCGAAACCATGAAGGTCGTTCATAACGTCCGTCATCTGAATATCGACGCCTACATATCCGGCGGGCTCGCCAAGAGAGGTCTGCATCGGATAATAGACGCTCATAAGCCAGCCAAACTGCTCGTTGCTGATAAGCGGTTCAATGAGCTCCCCGCGGGCCATGCGCTCGGCGTTTTCCGCGAACGCGCCCTCATAGTAGGGCTCATGATAGCCGAGGGGTATCGCATCCTCCGACGGGTCGGTATCCATGACGTACCAGACCTCGTCGAGCTCCGGCTTAACGACGTAAAGGTACATTATGCCGCCGTTTTCACGGATGTCACATAGGGTCTTGAACGCATTATCGTAGGCTTCGTCCTTCTCGCCGGTGTCGAGATAACGTTGGAAGCTGTCAGGGTCGAGCTGAGAAGCGGCGATGGCACCTATGTTCATCGCAAACTCCTCATAGTGTGAGTACATTTCACTTTTATAATGTGTATAGCTCAGAATAATCAGCACCGCGCTTATAACGATTGCAATCAGTGCGACCATTATAGCGAGCTTTCTGCTGAGCGGAAACTTCGCTTTTTTCTGCTCCATAGTGCTACCTCACAGACGAATAACAAGAGTATTAAAGCCGGAATAGCGCCGGTAATAAAATTCCTTTGCGGTGCTCTGTACGATGCGGACGCCGAGCAGCTCCGCCTGTTCCTCTGCGGTAAGGTCTTCGGCGTCGGTGTTTGCGCCGAGGGGGTTATACTCAAAGGCGTTATCGCGGAGAAAAAGTGTCGCTTCGCTGTTTTCCGCAACGACTGTTACCTGAATGTAAATGTTGCCCATGTTGTTTTTGCAATGCTCCACGATGGCGCAGCACACCTCCTCAATGGCGAGACCAATGTGCATCACCTGCTTGCGGCCTATTTCATTGTCCTCACAGAAGCTCTGTATACTCTCAACGACCTCGGATATTTCCTGCGAGGAATGGTCGATAACAACAGAGCTTGCGTGGCTTACGTCTATGCCCCGGAATTGGAGGAAGCCGCCGCGGGCAATAGCAGCGGGAATCCAAACCAAGAGTGCAAGGAATTCCGCCGCAATAAAAACATACCAAAACAAATCCATGCCCCTGGGCGCGAAAAAAGCAAGCGACAGCAAATAGAAAGCGAAGGAACGCAGGAAAGTGATCAAATATGACAGCCATTCCCGCAGCATGGACTGATAATATCCGCGGAAGAAAACGTTGAAGGCAGCCGGCAGAACGCTTATCGCAAAAATGCGTATTCCTCTGGAAGCATAATCCAGTCCCGCCCCTTTAGACAGACCAAACAGGATGCTGAATTGCGGAGCAAAGGCTGCCAGCAAACCTGCAAGCAGCGCAGATATTACGCCAAGCCAAAAAGTGGAAAGCGAAAGCGTTATGCGGATGTTACCGAGGTTTCTTTCACTGCGATAGCTTGAAAGCATGGGCTCCGTCGCCATGTTTGCTGCCTCTGATATGGAGGTGCACAAAATGGAGATATTGTAAACCACGTCAAAGGCAGCGACGGCGGTACCCCCGCCGAGCCGGACAAGCAAGCGGTTCACCGCTATCATCGCGACGAACTGGTATAGGTACTGCATGGAGGTGGCAAAGCCCGTCCGCGCGGCCGTGCCGATTATTTTATAGTCGAGCTTCACCCAGCCGAAGCGCAGAGCGCCATGACGTTTCAGAATGTGCCGGCCGGTGATAAGAAGCATCAAAACCGCGCCGATTACCGTGGAATATACCGAGCCGCGGACTCCGAGCCCCATGCAGACGATGAGAATATAGCTGAACAGCGTGTCCACAATGCCAGAGACGGACATGGCGACAGCGGCGGTTTTGGGGCCGTTGTCAGCGTTGACAAAATAATAAAACGGGCCCTGACAGAACATTATTGGAACGAAAATGAGCTGAGTGCGTATGTAGGAGCGCGCCAGCTCGTCGGCAGGGTCTGCGCCGAGAAGCCTCATAAGCTGGGGCAGAAAGATGATTCCGAGCGCTGCCGTAACGAGATAAATGCACAGCAGAAGCTGCAAAATGGTATGAAAGATGCGGTTGCCGTCTTCCTCGCGGCCCTCGGCAAGCTTTGAAGCATAGTGGATGGAACCGCCTATGGAAAAGCCGTAGCTCAAAATGTTGTAAAACAGATAAACCGGCTGACCGAAGCCTATGGCAGCGAGCCCCCTTGCGCCGATATCGCTGCCCACGAAAACGCTGTCTATCACACCGGCGACGGATATCCAAAAGCTGCTGAACAAAGCCGGGATGAAGAAGCGACGGAACGCACCGCTTACAAAGTATCTGCTTCGCTCACGATGCACTGTTTCCTGTGCGTTTACCATGCAATTACTCCTAAGCTTTACTCAAAATGAAGGATATCAACGAAACCTGTCACCTCAAAAATATCCATAAGGTCAGCATTTGCGTTGCGGATAACCATGCTGCCCTGCTTGTTCATTACCTTCTGCGCCGCTAAAAGAACGCGCAATCCCGCGGAAGAAATATATTCAAGACCCGCAAGGTCGAATTCCAGCTCGCTGATACCGTCTACGACTGTGCGCAGCTCGGCCTCAAGCTGGGGCGCAGTGGTGGTATCAAGCCTGCCTGTCAGAGCGACGACGAGTTTTGCACCGTCTTTGTTTTTCGTGATAGTCATTATGAATTCCTCCGATTATAGTATATTAATAATTGGGATAATAAGCTTTTTAGACATTATATAAGGAAAAACCTGCCGTTAAGATGCTTGAGATGATTTAAGCTTGAGCTTACTTTGATTCTATTTCGCAGATTCCGAGAAAACCGGTCGCTTCAAATATATCGTAAATATCTTCGTTTACGTTAATAACGCGCATTTCGCCCCCGCACGCTCGCATAGCCTTTAAGGATTTCATCAGAACCCGCAGCCCGGAGCTTGAAATATACCGAACCTCAGCAAAGTCAAAAATAAGCGTTTTGACGCCGTCCAGCGCGCCTTCTACTTCCTTGGCAAAGGCCTGAGAGCGGTTTGTGTCTATGCGGCCTTCCGCAAAAATAATAAGTTCGTCGCCGTTTCGTTCCTTCTTCATGCTTTCACTCCTCGTCGTTTCCCAATCGCTGCCTTTCGACAAGCTCGGCAAAGAAGCCGTTTTGAGCAATGAGCTCGTCGTAGGTTCCATCCTCAATTATGTGACCTCCATCGAGGACAATAATGCGGTCGCATTGCCTTATGGTAGAAAGCCTGTGCGCAACGACTATGCGAGTGCATTTTAGCTTGTTCAAAGACTCTGAAACCTTTTTCTGTGTGATATTGTCAAGAGCACTCGTCGCCTCGTCGAAAATGAGGATTTTCGGCTTCGGCGCGATGGCGCGGGCAATGATAAGCCTTTGGCGCTGCCCGCCGGATATGCCGCCGAGACCCTCGGATATCAGCGTATTCATGCCCATAGGCATTGCCCGGATATCGTCCGCCATCCCCGCCATTTCCGCGACCTCCCATGCTTCATCAAGCGTGAGCCACGGTGCGGCGATGGTGATGTTTGAATAAATGTCACCCTGAATAAGTCTTTCCTGCTGCATTACCGTGCCAATTTTCCGGCGCAGAGAGCTGATTTCAAGGGTGTTGAGGTCCCTGCCGTCAAAATAAACCGCGCCCTTCTCCGGCTTTTCAAAGCCGAGAATGATTCGCGTGAGCGTGGATTTTCCGCAGCCGGTCTTGCCGACGATGGCGATATACTGGCCGGGGCGGATTTTGAGGGAGATGTTGTCAAGTACGGGCGGCATATTTTCCTTGTAGCGGAAAGTGATGTTATTCAGCTCGACGCCGCCGCTTATGCGTGTGACTATCTTTTTATCGTCTCCTGCCTCTGGAACAGCCTCCATTATGGGCCTGCACTGCTCCAGAGTCGGCTGGATGCCCGCGACGGCGAGCGCAATGCCTGCCAGAGCGTAGAACGCGCCGGATACCATGCCGAAGGAAGCGTTGAAGGCCATATAGTCGGCTGAACTAACGCCGCTTTTTACCGCGGAATAATAGAGAATTATCGTTCCCAAAAGGCCGATGACCATGGTTATAACGCTGTTTACCTTGAGGAAAGTCGGGGAGTTATAGGTGGCCTCGGAAAGCTGCGCGTAAAGTGTGCCCCAGCGGGCAAAGGCGCGTTTTTCCGCGCCGGCAAGCTTTATTTTGCGGACGCCGGAAATCAGCGAATAGCTTAGACCGCTTTCCTTTGCGGCATATTCCATGCGCTCCTTGCTTATCTTCATCTGCCAGAGCGCCGCAATAAGCGACAGGACGATGGTCAGTACGAGCACCGTAAGCGAGGGCGCGACGAGCGCCGGCGCAAAAGCGAAGATCTGTCCGATATAGATAAGCGAGAAAACACTCGTAAGACCTACGGACATTATTGAGGTAACGAGCGTGGAGCAGAGAGAGTTAAGCTGCTGCGCGCGGCTTGCGAGGTTGCCGGAGGCGTACTGCTTGAAAAAACTCGGCGGAAGCGTAAGAATACGCATCATTGTTGCCGCTTCGATGGACAGCTTCATCTTTGTGTTCAGCCGCTCGCCTGTGATGGTCTTGATTTCGGCGATCAACAAGCTCATGATCGTAACGCTTACTATGAAAACCGAGATTGCCGCAAGCATTTTCATCGAGCCGGAGAGCAGAACTTTCGAGAATATAATCTGATTGAACTTCGGAAGAAGCAGACCCACGAGCGAGACTGCGAGCGTCGCCAGGACGAAAGCGGCGACGTCGGAAAACTCGAAGAGCCCAATTATGTACTTGAAAAGCTCGCCTATATTAAGCGGCTTCAGCGGGAACGGAACGTAAAAGGCAACGGCTTCACGCTCGATAATATCTTCGTTTTTGCTCGTAATACGCACACGCTGGCCTATCGTTTCGTCAAAGAACGTGTAGCCGCCCATTTTGCCCGGGATAAGCGAGGTCATGGAGCCGGTGTCCCTGCGTTTTGCAAGCATTGCGCCATAAGCGTCCTTATGCCAGTGCTGCTCAAGGGTTACGTTGCGGCGCATAATGCCGTGCGGACGCAGGAGATAGTCTATCTGCTCGTTTACGTCCGTAAGCTCGGATGGGATATCCGTGACCCTTATGCGATAGTATTTCAATATGTCGCCGACGGCGTCCTTGGCACTGATCTGGTTCTCGGCGCTGATTGCCAGACGCTTTCCCATTACGGAACCGGCAATTTTTAAGAACGAGTCCTCAAACGCTTCTTCGTCATGAAGCTTTCGGTCCCGTATTTGTTCGTCAAACCAACCCATTTAAGCGCCTCCCATCATTCATTTGTGACGAGCTGAACGTACATGCCGTCCATAGCCATCAGCTCGTCATGCGTTCCGCGCTCGACGACCTTTCCGTTGTCCATGACTATTATTTCGTCGCAATCGCGGATGGTGGAGAGGCGGTGGGCAATAACTATGCAGGTTATGCCGCGGTCCTTGATCGCCTTTACTACCTCGTATTCTGTTTTTGCGTCGAGAGCGCTCGTCGCCTCGTCGAGAATTATGATGGTGGGGTCCTGAGCGAGAACCCGCGCGATCTCAAGGCGCTGCCGCTGCCCGCCGGAGAAGTCCTTCCCGCCCTCGGTGAGCTTATATTGATAGCCGCCGTCGCGTTCCATGATGTCGGTGTGGAGCTGCGCGTCACGTGCTGCCATTATCATCTCGAAGTCCTCGATGGAATTATCCCACATCTTTATGTTGTTCGCGATAGTGTCCTCAAAGAGAATTATATCCTGGTCGACTACGGCAACAGAGCCCGTGAAGATGCTGCGGTCAATTTCCGAAATGGGCCTGCCGTCGAAGAGTATTTCACCGCTCCACGGTTGATAGAGCCCGGAAATGAGGTTTGCGAGCGTAGACTTGCCGCAGCCTGAAGCACCGACGAAGGCGACGCGGCTGCCCGGCTGGAGATTCAGGCTGAAATTTTCAATGAGCGGCGGCGCGAGCTTGGCGTAGCCGAAGGTGACGTCCTTCATAACGATGTTGCCGCTGAGTTTATCGTAGGAGGTGGCCTCATCTACAAGGCTCTCATTTTCGCACAAAACGTCGAGCGGATACTCCAAAACGTCCTGCACGCGTTCCATATCGGTTCTCATTTCCTGCATCGTCTGGCCGGAACTGATGAGCTGCCCTGCCGGAGCGGTAAACGAAGTGAGAATACCCTGGAAAGCAAGAACCATACCTACGGTGAACTTGCCGTTCATCGCCAGCCAGACACCCAGAATTAGAACAGCCGCGCTTGTGAGACTCGAAACGAGCTCGGGAACAATACCGAGGCGTTCATTCAGATGCATGAAGTGAATGTTGGAGGTGTTTACGCTTGCCTGATATCCGGCCCATTTTTCAAAGAAACCGTTCTCGGCACCGGAGGCCTTGAGCGTTTCGATCATCTCGATACCCGAAACCGTCGTCCCCGCGAGCTTGCCCGCGTCGCGCATCATAACGCGCGTGAGGTTAACGCGCTTTGCCGAAATTATGCGCGAGACGAAAAGGTTAATAACGACCGACGCGATGCCGACAAGAGCGAGCGGAATGCTGTAGCGCAGCATGACTATAAGGTAAAACACCATCATTATCGTGTTTATCGCAAGCGGCGCGAGAGTGTTTACGAGGGTTGATGAAATGCTTGCGTTCGTAGACATGCGCGCTTTGATATCGCCTGCCATACGCTGGGAAAAGAATTCCATCGGCATGCGTAGAATTTGCCACATGTATTCGGAGTTTCCCACCGCTGCTATTTTTCCGTCTATTCTGAGCGAGTATACCGCCTGCATCCACGACGCCACAACCTGCAAAAGCGCAAGCGCACCCATGCCGATTGTGAAGGGCAGAAGCCATGACGGATTGCGCCCGGTAAGAAGCTGGTCAATAAAAACGCGCGAAAAGCCAGTGTTGATAAGGGCTGTAAACGACGCTATTACCATCGTTATAACGACGAAGATGACAGCTGAGCCCATCCCGTTCAGACGGCGCTTCGCGAAAGCCATAATGCTCGCAGGTTTGCCGCCGGGGGTGAACTCCTCGCTCGGTTCAAATTGCAGGCAGACACCGGTAAAGGATTTGTCAAATTCATCCATTGAAACGGCGACGGCGCCGCGGGCAGGGTCATTTAGATACGCCTTGCCGCCCTTGAAGCCGTTAAGGACGACAAAATGGTTAAAATTCCAGTGTATTATGCAAGGAAAATGAGCTTTTTCCTTTAAAACTTCAGGCTCAAAGCGGAAGCCCTTGGCTACAAGACCATAGCTTCGCGCGGCTCGAAGGACGTTCCTCGCGTTTGAGCCGTCGCGAGATACGCCGCAGTCCTTGCGAACCTGCTCGAGCGGGATCCACAGCCCGTAATAAGCAAGCACCATCGTAAGAGAAGCGGCTCCGCACTCCAGCGCCTCGAGCTGCATAACCACAGGCACCTTCGCGACCTTGCCGCCCGAAACGGGCTGTTTGATTTTCTGTTCTCTCATATGCCGCCCCTCAGTTTATCACAAACGAAATAGGATGCACCGTTACAACGCTGCCGGCTTCATCCACGGCATCCACCGTTCCGAAAAAGCCCCACAAGATAAACGCCGCTAGGCAAATCGCGACGATGCCAAGAACTATCCACACTGCGGGCGAGGATACGCGGATATAATCGTTCAGCTCAGCAGGGGAAGAAACTCTTTCCTGTTCATTGTTTTTCTTGTCCATGTTTTCTCCTTTCGTCCTCTGCTCAGCTAAACAGCAGCCAAACGGTGGCTCCCGCCGCGAAGAGTATCGCTGAGATGATAATGAGCCATATATTCAGCTCGGGCAGGCGCAGATAATCGTCCGTCTGGTCCGGCCGGGAAATACGGTCCAGACTAACCTGCCTGAATATACTTTTGCTGTTTTCTGCCATGTGCGCACGCTCCTTTTCACGGGAACAGGGAGGCTCCGCCGTCGCGGTTCCTCCCAGATTTTATATCAGATATGTTTATATGCCTTCAGCCGCTCCTTTACGCGCTCGTACCAGCCGCCTTTGTAGAAAAGGCAGGCGAGCGGGTCGCAGCCGAAATAATCCATTTTACCGTTTTTCTCCGTGCTGTCAAGTATGGCGAGAGCGCGGCAGCCTCCGCCGCAGTGCCCGAACCACTCACAGGCGCGGCAGGCTTCGTTCTTCTCACGTAAAGCATAGAGATTAGCGCATACGCTTTCCATCCAAGGTCCGCCGCTCAGAATATCTGCAAGGCGGCGCTCCTTCAGATTATCGAAACGGTAATCGTGATGGGCAATGTAGTCGCTCATCTACAGGCAGGGCGCGGCGTTTCCCTCGCAGGTGACTGCCATCATGGTGCGGTTGCCTGTGCAGACCGCCTCAGTCGGCCTGTCCTTGCCGTCGCGGTGCTTCTCTATCACCGTTGCGTAGCCCCCAGACCTCTGCATCTATGCGCAGCGGCGCGGGGGAATAACGCCTTTATATCGCACGGTTGACAAATTTCCACGCCATAAGGATGCAATCGTCATTGAGTCGATAATACATAGGTGTTCCCCCGGTCGTTCTTATACTAATATACAGTTATATATACAGTTATACAGTTGAAAACAGAAAATCCATGCGGAAGGCTTTGTGCCATGCCTCGCCGGGCTTCATCCGGAGACTCGTATTGCAGCCGGTATAGTTATAATACATGCTGCAGTCCGGATTGCTGCAGTTTTATTATAAAAAGGTAACTCTGAGGAGCTTCTTA
>JAEEUX010000068.1 GCA_016290695.1 Oscillospiraceae bacterium | reverse complement strand
AACAACCGCCTCAGCGACGGCGCCGCCCAGTCCTCCGATGGTGTTATGGTTCTCGGCGGTGACGATGGCGCCGGTATCCTCCGCGCATTTGGCGATAAGCTCCGCATCAATCGGCTTCCATGTGAACATATCCACGACTCTCGCGGAAACGCCGTTTTCGGCGAGAATATCCGCCGCCTTGAGCGCCTCGGCTACCATGATGCCGCTCGATATAATGGTTACGTCAGTGCCGTTCCTCAGGACGTTGCCCTTGCCCATCTCGAAGGTACTGCCTTCTTCGTAAATGCCCATTACGTTCTTGCGCGCCATGCGGATATAGAAGACGCCCCAAATATCCTCAAGCTGGCGGACGATATCCGCGAGCGCAACGGGGTCGGCAGGCTCAAGAAGCGTAATGTCGGGGATGGCTCTGAGCATCGCCATGTCCTCAAAGGGCATATGCGTGCCGCCGTTGTACGCCGCCGTAACGCCGGGGTCGGAACCTATTATTCTCACATTCAGCTTCGCATAGGAGGCGGAAATGAAAATCTGGTCGGCAACTCGGCGGGAAGCGAAGGTTCCGAAGCTGTGAGCAAATGGGACCTTGCCCGTGAGAGAAAGGCCGGCGGCTATGCCTATCATGTTAGCCTCGGCTATACCGCACTGAATGGCGCGATCGGGGTGAGCCTCAAAGAATTTCTTCATTCCGGAGGAGCTTACAAGGTCAGCGTCGAGCGCTACGATATTCTTGTTCTTCTCCGCAAGCTCCATGAGCGTCGCGCAATAAGCGTCGCGCATAAGCACGGGAGATTTTTCAATGGTTTTCAATACTTTAAACATTACCGCAGCCTCCTTATCACGCCTCGGCTTCGGCGAGCTTCGCCTTTGCCTTTTCGAGAGCCTCAGCCATCTGTTCGGGGGTGAAGTTTATATGGTGGTTTGAAAGAATACCCTCGGCAAAGCTGCATCCGTGGCCCTTCTTCGTGTGCATTACTACGGCGGTGGGCTTGCCGGCGCATTCCTGCGCGGCGGTAAAGGCGTCGTAAAGCGCCTCGATATTATGCCCGTCGATGTCTATGACGTTCCAGCCGAAGGCTTTTATCTTCGCGGCAATGTCGCCGGTATCCATAACGTCCTTGGTGTAGCCGTCAAGCTGTTGGCCGTTAGCGTCAATGATGGCGACGAGGTTATCGAGCTTATACTGGTTTGCGAACATGAAGCCCTCCCAGTTCTGCCCCTCGTCGAGCTCTCCATCGCCGATGATGACGTAGGTGCGGCTGTCTCTGCCGTCCATCTTATCGCCAAGGGCGACGCCTATCGCGGCGGAGATGCCCTGCCCGAGCGAGCCCGTCGTCATGTCGATGCCGGGGGTTTTGTTCCTGTCGCAATGGCTGGGGAGGCGGCCTCCGCCCTGATTAAGCTCGCGCAGCATGGTTTCCGGGAAAAAGCCCTTCATAGCAAGCGTCGCGTAAAGCGTGGGGCCCGCGTGTCCCTTGGACATGATTATTTTATCGCGGTCAAGCCAATTCGGGTCCTTCGGGTCAACGCGCAGAAACGCCCCGTAAAGAACGGCGACAGCCTCCACGACGGACATAGCGCCTCCGACGTGGCCGAAGCCGAGATTAGCAAAAACCTCAAGCGTCTTGACCCTTATACGCTCCGCGTAGGCGCGAAGCTCTTTCATTTTAAGTTCCTTTTCTAACACCGAAAAGCCTCCTAATTAAAACGCGTTAAAAAGCGATCTTCTTTGCAATATAATGAACGAGATCGTCTATCTTTATTCTCTCCTGCTGCATGGTATCGCGGTCGCGAACCGTGACGCAGTTATCCGCGGGGGTGTTCTCGTCGCCTATGGTCTGGAAATCGACAGTGATGCAGAGCGGGGTTCCTACCTCGTCCTGGCGGCGATAGCGCTTGCCTATGGAGCCGGCCTCGTCGTAGTCCACCATATAATATTTGGAGAGCTGGGCATAAACCTCCTCTGCCTTGGGCGCGAGCTTCTTGGAAAGCGGAAGCACCGCCGCCTTGAAGGGCGCAATGGCGGGATGGAAGTGCATGACGGTGCGAACATCGTTCTTCTCTGCGTCAACCACTTCCTCGTCATAAGCGTCAACGAGCAGGGCGAGCACGGAGCGCTCTACGCCGAGCGAGGGCTCGATTACATAGGGGATATAATGCTCGTTCTTCTCCTGGTCGTAATAGGTAAGGTCCTTGCCGGAGGTGTTCTGATGCTGCGTAAGGTCATAATCCGTGCGGTCGGCGACGCCCCAGAGCTCGCCCCAGCCGAAGGGGAACATGAACTCAAAGTCCGTCGTCGCCTTGGAATAGAAGCAAAGCTCCTCGGGCGAATGGTCGCGCAGGCGAAGGTTCTCGTCCTTCAGGCCGATGGAGAGCAGGAAGTTATGGCAGAAGCTGCGCCAGTAATTGAACCACTCAAGGTCGGTTCCCGGCTGGCAGAAGAACTCAAGCTCCATCTGCTCGAACTCGCGCACGCGGAAGATGAAGTTGCCCGGGGTAATCTCGTTGCGGAAGCTCTTGCCTATCTGCGCGATGCCGAAGGGCAGCTTGCGGCGCGTCGTGCGCTGGACGTTTGCGAAGTTTACGAAAATGCCCTGCGCGGTCTCCGGGCGGAGGTAAACGGTGCTCTTTGCATCCTCGGTAACGCCCTGGAAGGTCTTGAACATAAGGTTAAACTGGCGAATATCGGTAAAATTATGCTTTCCGCAGGTCGGGCAGGGAATGTTGTGCTCCTCGACGAAATTCTTCATTTCCTCCTGAGAAAATGCGTCGATGGGTCTGTCAAGGGTAAAGTTATTCTCCGCAGCCCACTCTTCGATGAGCTTATCGGCGCGGAAGCGCTCATGGCACTCGCGGCAGTCCATAAGGGGGTCGGAAAATCCGCCGAGATGGCCGGAAGCCACCCAGGTCTGCGGGTTCATGAGGATGGCGGCGTCGAGGCCGACGTTATACTGGTTTTCCTGGACAAATTTCTTCCACCAGGCCTTCTTTACGTTGTTTTTCAGCTCAACGCCGAGGGGGCCGTAATCCCATGTATTGGCAAGGCCGCCGTATATCTCGCTTCCGGAGAATATAAAGCCTCTTCCCTTGCAGAGGGCGACGATTTTGTCCATTGTCTTTTCGGTGTTTTTCAGCATGATTATGACCATTCCTTTCGCAAAAGCCCAGAGGCACAAAATGACCATAAACCGGAATGGTCATGAATGCCATGTTTTTCGTTTGCCGCAAGGCGGCGGGAAAAACAGCCTTGTTAAAATGAAGGTTGACGCTTGCTTCAACCCTTCACCAACTCGTTATTATTCTGCGTACCGCGCCAGCTGCGCCCCAGCTTTTTATGTTGTCAGTATCAATAAATTATATACCATATCCCGCTCTTGTCAACATCACGGGCGGAAAAAACTTGTATTATTCTTGATTTTTCGCCTTGCTTAGCATAAAATAGCTTTGGTTTTACGGGCGGCTGTTGAATTAACGCCGCACCGCAAGTAAGGGAAGGAAGAGCTTTACCATGGATTATCAGGCAGGAAGCTGCGACGTCGCCGTAGTAGGCGCGGGTCACGCGGGAATAGAGGCCGCGCTCGCCGCCGCGAGGATGGGGCTTCGCACGATTTGCTTCACAATAAATCTCGACGCCGTGGGCAACATGCCCTGCAACCCCGCCATCGGCGGCACGGGCAAGGGTCACCTCGTCCGCGAGCTGGACGCGCTCGGCGGTGAAATGGCACGCGCGGCGGACAAGGCGTGCATTCAGTACCGCATGCTCAACCGCGGCAAAGGCCCCGCCGTGCATTCTCTGCGCGCTCAGGCGGACAGGCGCGAATACCAGAAGATAATGAAGCACACTCTCGAATTGCAGGAAAATCTCGTTTTAAAGCAGGCCGAGGTCGTCGAGGTCGGCGCGGAGGACGGGCACGTCAGCTACGTTAAAACTCACACAGGCGCCATATTCAGCGCGAAGGCCGTCGTAATCGCCTCGGGAACATATCTTGCCGGGCGCACCATCGTCGGCGACGTTACGCGCGAGGGCGGGCCGGACGGCATGTTCGCCGCGGTGGGGCTTTCTGCGAGCCTCCGCGCGCTTGGGCTTGAGCTGCGCCGTTTCAAGACCGGCACTCCGCCGAGGGTCAATTCCCGCAGCATAGATTATTCCCGCATGGAGGTTCAGCCCGGCGACGAGGACCCGCTTCCCTTCTCGTTTGAGACGGACGCGGTCAAGGAAAACCGCGCCGTCTGCTATCTCACATATACTAATGAGGAAACGCACAACATCATCCGCTCGAACCTCGACCGCAGCCCGCTCTATTCCGGCGTTATCGAGGGCGTCGGCCCGCGCTACTGCCCTTCCATTGAGGATAAGGTCGTGCGCTTTGCGGACAAAAAGCGCCACCAGATTTTCATTGAACCTATGGGCATGAACACGGAGGAGGTCTACATTCAGGGCTTCTCCTCCTCCATGCCGGAGGACGTTCAGCTTAAAATGCTGCACACGCTGCCCGGCCTTGAACACGCCGAGGTAATGCGAACGGCCTACGCGATAGAATACGACTGCGTAGACCCGCTCGAGCTGCTTCCCACGCTCGAAACGAAGAAGATAAGCGGGCTTTACGGCGCGGGACAGTTCAACGGAACCTCCGGCTATGAGGAGGCCGCCGTTCAGGGCTTCGTTGCCGGGGTAAACGCCGCGCTCAAGATAAAGGGCGAGGAACCCATGATAATAGACCGCAGCGAAGCCTATATCGGCACGCTAATAGACGACCTCGTCACCAAGGGCACGAACGAGCCCTACCGCATGATGACCTCCCGCAGCGAGTACCGCCTCCTGCACCGGCAGGATAACGCCGACCTGCGTCTTTGCGCCATCGGGCACAGAATAGGTCTTATTTCCGACGAGCGCATGGCGCGCGTCGAGGCAAAATACGCCGCCGTTGACAGGGAGTGCGAGCGTCTGAAGGCCACGTTTATACCCACGACTCCCGAGCTGCGCGCGTTTCTCGAAGAACGCGGAAGCTCGGTTCCGCCCTCCGGCGTCGGTCTCGCGGAGCTATTGCGCCGCCCGGAGCTTGATTACGCCTCGCTCGCCCCCTTTGACAAGGCGCGTCCGGTGCTCGACAAGGCAGTATGCGAGCAGGTGGAGATAAGCATAAAATATGAGGGCTACATCAAGCGCCAGCTCAAGCAGGCGGAGGAATTCAAACGCCTTGAAAACAAAAAGATCCCGCAGGGGCTTGATTTCATGTCCATCCACGGGATACGCATAGAGGCGCGGCAGAAGCTCACAAAGGTCCAGCCCTCGAACTTCGGCCAGGCCTCACGCATTTCCGGCGTTAACCCCGCCGACATCGCCGCGCTCATGGTCTACCTTGAGAGAGGCGGAAAGAGCTGATGGAAAAGGTCGTTCTCGGGCTTTCCGGCGGCGTCGATTCCGCAGTAGCGGCGGCGCTGCTAATAAAGCGCGGCTTTGAGGTTCACGGCGCATTCCTCGATATCGGCGTAACGCCGCCGGAGGATGCCGCGCTCGTGGCGAAAACGCTCGGCATTGATTTTAACATTATAGATATCAGGGCAGAGCTTGAAGAAAAGGTCTGCAAGCCCTTCACGGACGCATACCTTCGCGGGCGCACGCCCAACCCCTGCGTTATCTGCAACCCCACTGTCAAATTCCCCTCCCTTCTGCGCGAAGCGGACAGACTCGGCGCGGAGTACGTCGCCACGGGGCATTACGCAAGAGTCACGCGGGACGAGGCCGGGCGCTGGCAGCTCCGCGCCGCCCCCTGCGACAAGGACCAGTCATACATGCTCGCGCGGCTCGGGCAGGACGTTCTTTCCCGCGCCATTTTCCCTCTCGGCGAGTATACGAAGGACGAGGTTCGCGCCGAGGCGGCAAACTTCGGCCTCCCCGTCGCCGCCAAGTCCGACAGTATGGAGATTTGCTTCATCCCGGATAACGACCACGGCAAATTCATCCGTTCCCGCTGTGCCGACACCCCGCCCGGAGACTTCATTTCCCCGGACGGCAAAGTTCTCGGGCAGCACCGGGGCATACAGTATTACACCATAGGCCAGCGGCGCGGTCTCGGCGTTTCGCTCGGGCACAGGATGTTCGTATCCGCCATAAGCCCCGAGGATAACACCGTTACCCTCTCCGATCTCGACGAGCTGTTCACGGACAAAACCAGCGTAAATGAGCTCAACTGGGTCTCCATCCCGCCGCAGACGGACTCCTTCCGCGCGGAGGTGAAGGTTCGCCACTCGCGCGTAGCTTACTGCGCCGAAATAATCCCGCAGGAAGGCAAAGCGGAGATTATGTTCGACGAAAAGCTCCGCCGCCCCGCAAAAGGGCAGCTCGCGGTATTCTACCGCGGGGATTTGCTCCTCGGCTGCGGCACGATAATATAATACAACACCGCATAATTCCTGTGCATTTCTACGCACCGGAATTGTACGGTTTTTTGCAAGGCAAAACCGTCGTCATTTTATAGTATCCCGCCGGCATAATTTGCCGCTATTCCAGCGTTTTTGCACAAAATCATTGACAAATCCGGAGAGGCATGTTATCAAATGGTAATGTGGTATAGTATTATTATATATACATCAGCTAAAGGATTATGGAGATTTATATGGAAAACGAAAGAAATGCCGCTTTGCATGGCAGCAAGTGCTTGCGTCCAACCATTTTAATCGCCCTGCTCGTGCTGTGCCTGTGCTCCTGCGGAAGTGGGAAAATCACGGTAAAAAGCGAGCTTGCGGACGGGGAAACCATCTCCAAAGTTGAACTATCCGACGGGGAGCTGTTCTTCAAAAACCGCGAGGACGTATTAAGCGAGCTTACTCCACAGGATTTTGAGGACGCCAAGCCAAAGGCTTCGGAGTATCACCGGAATGAGCCTCATTATCCCGTTTTTACTATCGAGGGAACAGAGCCCATCAATGAGGAAGAAGCCAAGAAGCTTCTGAACATTTATCCCGAAAAATGGGCCATACCCGAGCGCTGCGGCAGCGATATTTATCAGCATAATTTTATAGCCCCGTCCTATTGCAGACTTGAAAACGGCGAATACGATTATGCCGAATCCGATTTGTTTTGGTATGAGTTCCGCAATGGCTCAGGCGTATACGAGCCTCAAATAAAGCTGTTCATTTCTCCCGCGCCGCTTAAATGGTCGCAGCTAAGCGACAAGGAGGATGTTTTCCCGATTTTTATTTCCTTGAAGCTGACATACGGCGATCTGAATTCCCAAATAGGCGATATGCCGCTTGCCATAACTTACGAGGAACGGAATTCGCCGGAGCAAGAGCGCTATATGGTTTACAGAGCCTACTTTGAGGCTGGAAACGCCGCGTATGAGGTTTTGGCGCAAGGCGTCACCCAGCGCGAGTTTATCGACGTGCTCATTTCGATTTACGCTTCCCCCCGCCCGGAAACGAGAAGCTTTTTCAGCTGCGTCTTGCCCGGCGGCACACATGAGGAGAGTGCATCATGAAAAGAAAAGTCCTGCGCTTTGCCTCAGCCATGTTTGCGGTTCTGCTGCTTTGCCCGCTGAGCTCATGCGCGGAGCAGAGGGAAAGCATATATTTTCTTTCGGAAAACAATATGCTTGGCGAGGCCGCGGTTTATCGCTGTGACGGCGAGAAATATTACGAGCTCTGGTCACAGGCGGACGGGGAGATATACGCTCGCTGTATTGACGGGGATACGCTGTATTATGCGCCGTATTATTCCGCCGAGGGCTCAGAGCTTCGTTCGGTTAACCTTAAAACGGGCGAGAATAAGACAGTCGGCAAGATACCTGACGGAAGAGTGAGACAGCTTG
Organism: Oscillospiraceae bacterium; assembly: GCA_016290695.1. Lineage (GTDB taxonomy): Bacteria > Bacillota > Clostridia > Oscillospirales > Oscillospiraceae > RGIG6375. The sequence goes on along the minus strand of JAEEUX010000068.1, from coordinate 2,590 downwards.
CCGTTGGTAAGGCGGGTGTTTATTTTCTGCTGAACTTCAGCAGCGATAACGATAACGGCATATACCTGATGCAGGGCTCGGAGCCGAAGCGCGTTGCAGACGCCGATATTTATTTCGGAAACTTCGTATGCTATGACGGCGGGGTATATTATTTTGCAAACAGCTTATCGGGGATAATGCGTTATGACGAAAAAAGCGGGATAACGCAGGAAATCGTCGGGAATGAGTATGAAGACGATATAAAGTATATCGCATGCGACGGGGACAGCGTCTTCTGGATGCTTTTTCGCACCGAACCCAATACCAATCGCTATCCGGAAACGGTTGCCAACGCATATTTTGCGCAGTACAACATGAAAACGGGCGAGTCGCAGACCTTTGCGATAGATTATCCCGATTCGCCGTTCTGGGTGAACGACGGCTGGATTTACAGCACTCGGCGGATCGATACGCCCTTCGAGGGATGGGAGGGTCCGAACGGCAGTCTGGACTTCTTCGCCCGTCGCTCACTGAAAACGCAAAAGGATGAAATTCTCGGGCCAATGCTTGTAACAGGCGGGGATTTATCAACCTACAAGAACCTGACTTTCGGGCAAAAGGGCTTTGTTTTCTCCGGCTATGTGTTTTCCGAAGAGGACGTAACCGGCGGGCATCCGGTTTACTACTATTACCCCTATGGGGCGACGAAGTGCGTAGAGCTCAGCCTCGCTGAATACAGCGATGAAGCTCACGGCTGAGCATAGTAATCCGGGGTTCAGTCCCGTTCTGCCCCAGCGGGGACTTGAACCCCGGCGAAGCCTGCCGCTTCACGGCCTGAGACGGGTTTCCTGATGGCTTATCCTTAGGGGAACATTATCTTGGAATCTATAATAAACGGAACTATTAAATCGCCGCGCGGATTTATAAACCCGAGCTTATCACCTTGACGCACCGGCGCAAGCTTGCCAAACTCTCCCGCCCAGTCATAGCCTGAGGAGGCTGTTTCCTCACCCGTCTTATTTATGTAGAAGTATTTGCCGCCGCGTTTAACGGCTGCCATACCGCAGGAAAACGGGCGTGCATCCTCATAACGAAACGGTACTGCAACATGGTTTTCTTTGTCTATGTAGCCGAAATTCCCGTTTGCGTCCATGAGCGCGGCGAGCCCCTCGCTGAAAAACGGAAAATGAACAAATCTTTCGCGCCCGCCTACGTTTACGCGGTCATAGTATTTAAGAGGAATGACTATTTCGCCCGCTTCGTTTATAAAGCCTGCCCTGTGTTCCGAGCCGCTTTCCCTGACGAGAGCAAGACCCTCGTGATATTCTCCGATGAAGCTGTATTTACTGTCTTTCATGTAAACCCTCTGTATAATTATTTAAAAATTATGATTAATACGGCGAAACTATAGAATGATGTAGCTACATATTTTTGTGGAAACGCTGTTTAGCCCATTGGAATCACCGCCTTTCATAAGGTTTCTGCCTTTACCGCACCACACATTAAAAATATTAATGCGGGATTCTATTGCCATTTTATAACATCAATCTCAAGTGTTGTCAAGAGTTTTGTGCAAAAATGCTGAAATAATGCTGAAATATGTCGGCAACGTGCTATAAAATGATGATGCTTTTGCGCATTAAACAGGCGATAAATCCTTGAACCCCGTTCTTCTATAAAACAAAGTCCCCGACTCATTCGAGCAGGGGACTTTGTTTATAGTTTTTTGGGGCAAAGGGTCACTGATAAAAGCGCCTCTTTTCTTATTTTTTTGCGAAGCAAAACACCATATTTTTTCTCTCTTCTCTCTTATCTTTTCTCCGGAAAAAGTCGCGGCTTCATCTATTGGTGAAGAGATAAAAGAGAAAAGTAAACAGAGAAGAGAACATAAAGAAAAAAGCCGCTCTCGCGACTTTTTCTTTATGGTGACCCAGTGGGGACTTGAACCCCGGCGAAGCCTGCCGCTTTGCGGCCTGCTTCGCAGCTTGTTCCGCTCCGCTTTGCTCCGCTCAAAAAACGCTTCGCGTTTTGGGTCCGGGGTTCAATCCTGCTCTGCTATAAACAACGTCCCCGGCTCATTCGAGCCGGGGACGTTGTTGGTGACCCAGCGGGGACTTGAACCCCGGACCTTCGCCTTAAAAGGGCGTTGCTCTGCCAACTGAGCTACTGGGTCATATTCGGTTTTGTTTCAGCGCCGGTTCGGAAACGGCAGCCGTTCCCGAACCGACTGGCTGGGATGGCTGGGATGGCTGGGATCGAACCAGCGTATCGCGGAGTCAAAGTCCGCTGCCTTACCTCTTGGCTACACCCCAAAATATAGAAGGCATACGGAGCCTGCAATGGATAAGGTGGGGTGGATGAACGGATTCGAACCGTCGGCCTCCAGGGCCACAACCTGGCGCTCTAACCAACTGAGCTACACCCACCACATCTCAGGGAAACATCGCGCGAGGCGATGATGGCACGCCAGAAGGGATTCGAACCCCTGGCCTACTGCTTAGAAGGCAGTTGCTCTATCCTGCTGAGCTACTGGCGCATATCTCGGGAGGGCGACTGTCACACCACCGTCCCGCGTTGGAGCGGGTGATGGGAATCGAACCCACGTATCCAG
>JAEEUX010000067.1 GCA_016290695.1 Oscillospiraceae bacterium | reverse complement strand
AGTTGGATTTTCCCTACGAGATTGAACAGCGCTACCGTAAGATGGTGCGTGAAGATTCCGATTTTGCTGACATGATTTATTTTTATTTGGTCGAGCAGGGTGTTGATTTGGCAGGCGAGATGTCTGACACCGATTTTAAAAAGCTCATTCAGAGGCAATATGACAATGTTCTGGATGGGGTCTATTAACTACTCCGGCCGGTTGCGCAAGCTGCGCAGCCGGCTTTTTCTGCGTGCCGACGTCGGTAGCTTTGACGGTTACGCGACAAGCACAAATATGGCCTATATTGCTCCCAAACTAATTCAGCAATTAATTTGGGGGCAATAATTTTCAGGAATCTGCCGTAAAATCGTCTTCGTACATGCTGCCCTTTACATTTACGGTGGCGCTGCGGCTGTCCGAAACGGTTTCGCCGGCAAAGTTCTTCGCCGTAACGCTGACCGTCAGGCTGTAGCGTCCGTCCTTCGTTGCTGCCGGAATGTACACGCAGCGCGCTCCGGTTGGGCTGTCGCTGTTTTTCGGGAATACGTAACTGTCTCCGCTCTTTTCAAGCCTTACAGTTCTGTTTCCGCCGCCGAAATTATAGCTTACCGCAACGGAGATGTCCGTAACATTCTTCTCGGTCACGGGAACGGACACCTTTATGCCGTAGCCGCTCTTAATGCTTCTGCCGTAGAGCGATTCGCCGAGCGAATCCGTGAGTACGGCATCGCCGAGCTTCACCGTTCCGTTAGCCCTGAAGCTTGCGGTAATAGTATGAGCTTCGGCGACATTGGAGAATGTATAGGAGTTCACCGCTCCGACGCTTCGCCCGTCAACGATTATAGCGGCGATCTCGTAGCCCTGATTCGGCGCGATGGAGAAGGTTTTCGTTTCGCCCTTCTTAACAGTCACGGTACCGGAGGGAGAAATCGTGCCGCCCGTGCCGGCGGAAGCGGAGATATTATACGTCGCGGTAATATTCGTCACAAAGAAGCCGCCTCCGGAGCCATACAAGGGCGAAGCTTCTCCACCGTTGTAATAGCCGCCATCGTTATACTGCGCCGAGTCGCCGGAATAATTGTATGCTGCACGGGTTGCCTGAGCTGCTGCATGGGCCGCGTCCTTCTGCGCCTGCGCTGCAGCTATAGCGGAATCGTTGCCGGATGCAAGAGCGGCTTTATATGCATTTTCAGCTCTGACATAGTCTTGCTTAGCAGTTTCCAGTGAGCTTTGAAGCTTAGCAGCCTCTACGTCGGTAAGCCCGAGCAGCTGCTTGGCAACGGCTGCCTCGGCAGCCGCGGAGGATACCGCTCCGGTATCCCCGTAGTTTCCGGTGGAAGAAACGTAATTTGCAGCGTTGTTATATGAGGTTTCAAGGCCGGCGTTTGTGCCGCCATTCGCCATATAAGACGCTATGGCATAAGCACTATATGCATCTACCGAAGTTTGAGTAGGTATCCCGCTTGCCATGGTCGTTACATACGTGCTTGTGGTCTGCTTTCCATTTGAGGATGCATAGGACGAAATCGTACTGCCGGACGCAGTTGAAACACTCCATGTGCCGCTTGTGCTGTTGTAGCTTGCGCTGCCTCCACCGCTTGCGGCCTGGTTGGCGAGCGCCTCATTTGCCGCATGAAGCGCGTTACAGGTTGCCGTATCACCGGCTGCGTTTGCTATATGCCATGCCGCACTGTTCGCCGCCATCTGATCCGCCACACTGGGTGAAGCGGCGAAGGCGGAAACAGAAAGCGCAGCGATCATCATGACCGCTGCGCAGATTCTTACGAGAAATCTCGTGTATTTAGTTTTCATTTATTTTTTCTCCTTCTATTTTAATAGGCCGTTCCTGCCGGAACGAAAGTGTTTACGCTTATGGGTACGTTAGTTATGGTGTTCATATGAACATCAACCGGAATACACATATCCACATCCTTGTAGAACTGTGTAAATCCGAATCTGCAAAGCATACCGCTTTCCACGCCTTCAAGCTCTGTGGGTCTTACATGGATACGCGCTTTAACGATGCCTCTTACCGCACAGGTATTACCGTCCACATTGTCCTCCTGGTAAATGCAGGAGGTGTCTGCCGTGAAAGTAATCGTTACCCGTTCCGACTGGTAGCTTGTTTCAGCGATGGCTTCATCAACTACCGCTTGAAAAAATTCCGACGGTGTGGGCTTATTCAAACTTTTGTCCAGTTTCCCCAGCTTGAACGGGAGATACTCGCACAAAGTGCAGGCATATAAATGTTCTCTCGCGTTGGCAAAGTTATCGAAGGTCTCTCGGTCGGCGCCATAGAAGTATTCAAGGTCTTCTGCGCTTTTCTGCTTCTTCGCTGCTTCATACCCCGACGCCGCCGTAGACGTTGTATAGGGCAGGCTGCGGAGCATATTAATCTCGTCCGCTGTGAGTTTGTCCGCATAGATGCCGACAGTCCTGTATACATCGCTATAATCCACGACCGCACCGAGAGCCTCGGCCACAAAGCGGATCGGCACATACGTTCTACCGCTTTTCAGCACGGCAGCCGTGTCCATCTTCACGGTTTCGGTTTTGCCGTTCTCCGTGACTTTCAGCGCTGCTTCCCCTATGGTTATATCCACCGTAATACCGTTCTTGGAAATTTCGGCAGTCTGTGTTTTACTGTTCCACTCAACAGCAGCGCCGAGCTCTTCCGCAACGAAGCGAACGGGGATAAGCGTTCGGTCATTTGCGTCGATGAAAGGCTGTCCATCGGGGAATTCCACGAGCCTGCCGTTAACCCGCACTTTGAGGTCGCTGTCCTGAGTATCCGCCGCGACTGCGCTTATGCTTATGAGAAGGCACAGCGCAACGGCCATGCAGAGTATCTTCAAGATTTTATTTTTCATCTGTTTCCTCCTGTGGTTTATTTTTACTTTGTTCATACACAAGAAATACCATGTATACAATTAGAAGTCCAGAGAAATATATGGGATTTTGAAAGAAAATGATTCCCGCGATGAAATACGCCGCCGTCATGTACGTGCAGAGCGGTATTGTACGCATCGGCTCCCGGCGAATAAGCTTAATAATACAGCACATCACCCCGACGATGCAGAGCGCAAGCAGTGTCCACGCTAAGCCCGACGAGAAGGCCATAGCCGTGATGAGCTTGAAATCTCCGCCCGGTATGCACCGAGTCAGCTTCGCTGTCAGCCAGAGGATGAAGGCGGTCATCAGCATACACACGAATCTGTACAGCAGGCTATCTCCCGTAGCAATGCCCGTCAGCAGCAGACAAACCGGCACGTAATTCGGTATTTCACGCCGTCTGAGGTCGGAAACGCCGCCGAGCATAAGCACGGCGGCGTTCACCGCAATAATGAGTGTTGAAAGTTCCACAGTTCCGCACCACCTCAGTTCAGGTCGTAGTTCGTGGCACGAACCTTAAATGAAAAACTCAACTCCTCAAAACCGAACTGAGATAACAGCGTCGGAAACCTTATAACTCCCGTTACCGTCATCGAGGGCGGCGCATCAGTGGCGGAAATATTATACGCAGATATTGAATACCGCGAAGGCAAATCGCTCGAAACAAAGCGGCTGAAATCTTCTTTTGCCTTTTCTGTGTCCAAACGCAGGATTCCGTCTGCGCGATATTCGTCCATTATATTGCCCTCGACAGCGCTGTTGCAGGATCGTTGCAGGACATCCATGGCATAGTCGTAGCTTTCGTATGCTCCGCCCACTTCAATAATCAGAAACGAAAGCAAAAGCAGCGCCAGCGCTATTCCGAAGAACATTAGCGAGACGCTGCCATGTTTGCTTTTCAGGAGCTGCTTCATTTCCAAAACACCTCCGAACGCCCGGAAAGGCCGACGTGAATCGGGAGCTTAATCTTCAGTGGGCCGTCTCCGAGCATCAGAATATTAATCGTATAGCTTGCGTCCAGCTGCACCCGGAACTCGTCACGCAGTTGTATGCGATTATTTCCGCAGTAATCCGCGTCCACCGTTATACTCAGTTCGTCCAAAGCATCCCCGCCGAGCTCATCCGCAAGAGAGCGAACAACATTCTCATCGTATTCGCCGCTTACCTCTATGGTGCGAACCACTCTCCTGCAGATATAACTGGCGCTGTAATACTCCGTGACATATACCATGGCAGAAACAAGCACCGCAAAAACAAGAATCAGCATGGCAGCGGTCGCAATGAACTCTACTGCCGAGCTGCCCTTCTTCTGGCGCAGGTATCCGCGCAGTTTTTTGATAGCCGCCATGACGCGCTCCTTACCAGTTGGCGTTCAGCTTGGTGGAAAGACTCCTGAACATCGAGTTGAAGAAGTCGGGGAAGAAGTTGTTGATTGCAACGACAAGCAGGCCGATGATTACGACCGCGATTAGAATACCCCCGATGGTGTTTACGGCAAGGTCGCCGCGAACATCTGCACGGAAACACACAGCCTTCGCGATAGCCTTGTTTACTTTCTCTTTAAGATTACGAACAAGTTTTCTCATGATGAAATTCCTCCTTAAATCAGGTTAAAGTTATAAGTTGGTGTTCGACGAACACGATGAGAACATAGATTATCATAACGACGCACACGCCGACAGCGGGGAGATAGGTTCTTCGCATGGAAGCGGGGCGGGTGGCAAGCGTTTTCTGAATGTTGAGCTTTGCCTGACGGGCCATATCGTCCGACAGATACTCAAGTGTCGCAGTCTGGTCGATACCCCTGTCTATATCCTGCAGGGTACTGCACAGACGAAACGCCGAATCGCTTCCGATCCGGCGTTGAAACTGCCCGAGCGCACGCGGCACACTGCCGGCACGCATCTCGGCAATCAGGATATCCAATTCGCTGCCGAGCACGGGCCCGGCTACCTTTCGGTAGGATTCGAGCGCTGCATATATGTCCCTGCTGGAACGAAGAGACCGGCAAATAGTGCGGACAAATCTCGGCATTTCCATGGATAATGCCTCGTCACGCTTTTTTATACGGGAGGCCAGTTTATCTTTCTGGGCTAATACGCCGTACAGGACGAGCAGCGCGGTAACGACTATGCCGAACCAGAATTTCATGCGCGCGCAGACGGCTCCCGCAAACACTCCCAGCGACAAGATCAGATATTTCCGCGCCGCGTACTGCTGCGGCTCAATATTTAGTCCGGCACGGGAAAGCTGCTTCTTCAGGCTTTCTTTTGCCGCTTCGTCCAGAAACACTAAGCGGGAAAAGCCCTTCACAACTGCCTTTACTAACGGCGCATCCCATAATTCATATTTCTTTTGCTGCCATCTTTCGATTCGGCGCAGCGTCTTTCGTCCGACGAAGGAGCGGTCATTGAGGAGCATTGCCGCAAGGACGAGCCACAATCCAAAGCCGAACAAAACGCCGACGGTCAAATAAGCTGCATTCAAGCTGCACCACCTCCTACATCATAAGCGGGCGGTTAATCTTCACCGCCCGCAGCACGGAATATATGACAGCGGCTAAGAGCAGAGCGAACAGGCTCTGCCCAATCAAGGAGCTTGTGAGCGTTTCATACGCATCAGGAAGCGTGAACCGGAAGACTAGGGGCACGGAGAATATGAGTGTCAGCGTCATGAGGTAATCGCGCCAGACCGTGTACATAGCCGCGTCGGATTCAATCTGTGCCTGCAGGGCATCGTGCATGGAATCCACAACCGAGACACACACATATTTCAGGCTTCGGTCATCCTGCGCGAGGATTATGGCGTCAATCCACTGGCTGAAGTAAGCGTTATCCACCTGCCCGGCCAATCTCCGCAGGCCGCTCTTTACGTCGCTGTCTACAAGGGTCACATAGCTAAGAAAAGCTTTGAACGGCTCCGGGTAATCAAGGGCTCCGATATTATCCCGGACGGAGCTTATAAAGTCCTCCGTCACCACATAGGAATTCGACAGAATCATCATCGAAGAAAGCAGGCGTTCCAGCCGTATACTGCCCGCCTTTGTCTGGCGGAAGCTGAAAAGCAGCAGCGGCGCGCTCAGTCCCGCAGCACCGACGGCCATCGCAATTGCAGTTGAGCTGAACACCATTTTACCGAGTATGAAGCCTCCTGCAGCGGAGAGAGCGGAAAGAACGCAGCAGTACGCAAGCGGCATATTGCTGCTTACAATAATCTGGCAGAGCTTTTCCTTCCGCCGGGCAAGCCGTCTCCAAAGCTTGTTTCTCTTCTTGAAGGGCCGCGCCTTGGATTTCCGCGCAAGCTGCTTTCTGGCGCTTTGGAGAATGGCCTTATCCGGCCTCAGAATAAAGAAAACCGCCGCGCTCAGCAAAAGAAACACGGCAGAGTAAATATATATGTATTTCATTCCGCGTCACCCTCCGGCCTTACGTCCGGGAACAGGCGTTTCAACAGCTCGGCGGACGCTCCGTTATCCAGAAGGCGGCGGTAAAGACGAGGGGAAATATCTCCCGTCTTTTCGTGGTGCCCCTCGACCTTAACAACGTGTCCCCGCCCGTCACGAACAGTCCGTTCTATGACGAACCGATAGAGAAAGTTTCCTGTGACATGCCCGCTTTCCTGGCCCGTAGCCTCAAATATCTCCATGATTTTTCTGGAGTGATCCTTCAGCTGCCGCTGATACGCAATTACAGGCCATGCGCTTATACAATCTTCAAGCAGCCGTTCGTCGCTTACCTTTGTGTCGGTCATGTGGCACATCGAAAGGAGGCGGCTGTAGCTGTCCTTCGCCCCGTCTGCGTGGAATGATGTCAGAATTGTATGGCCGGTACGTCCTGCGGTCATCGCCTGCAGCACCGCGCCGTCGCGAACCTCGGCGGGGACTATGAGGTTAGGGTGGTATCTGAGTGAGCCTTTTATAAGGTCGCCCATCGTAACATGAACCGGAGATTCCGAGGTGAGCATTGGCAGCACCCGGGCGGGCCGATCGTTTGCCACATCGTATTTCAGAAGATTCAGCTCCCGCGTATCCTCAACGAGATAGATGCGGTTATTGTAGTCCTCGTTCTTCGTAATGTACTCGTTGAGAATATACGACTGCAGCGAGGATTTTCCGCTGCCGGTTCCTCCGCAGAGCCCGACGGAGACATGATTGCAGAGGCAGGTAACGAGGAAGTCCAGCATATCCGCCGTGGCCGCACCCGCGTTTACGAGCATGTCCTTCGTTATTCTCTGCTTGTTCTGCTTGCGGATTGACGCCACGACGCCGTATTCCTCCGGAATAAGAGGCGGGATCGTTGCTATAATGCGGGTTCCGCCTCCGATGAAGCTATCCACCTGCGGTGTCTGCGCGTCGAGGAGCTTGCCGCCCATGCGAACCATGCGCTTTATTATGTCCAGCGCCGCCTCGGACGAAGCGAAGGCTTCCTCTCCATAGAGGTAGTCGGTGCGGTCAAGGCGTATGATTTCCACCGTGTCGAAGCCGTTTATGTTTATTTCCTCGATGCTGGGGTCGTAAAGGTATTTTGTCAGGAGGCCGAGCCCCGCCATATCCTGATAGATTTTTTCGACCAGTGCGTCGCGGTCAAAGTCGCAGCCGGACATGCACTCTCCGGCATACTTCATGATGAGGTTCTTCAGGGTCTTCGCCGCGTCGGCACTATCCAGCGCAGCGGAAAGCTCGGAAGCGTGGTTCTGCGCTATATTCGAGCGCACATAGTCCAGAACGGACATGTATTCCGTTCCTGCCGAGTCCTGTTTCCCGGAGTTTCCGCGCTCCGCCTGAAGAATCGAAAGAAACTCATAGCTTGATATACTCATTTTTCCGCTCCTTTCAGCCGCTTGCAGAGCTCATCTATCTGTTCCGAATACGCCTTGCCGGTCTTGCCTGACGCGCCGTATAAGCAGCGGCGGCTCTCCTGCGTAACGTCCGCCTCCGGGAAGTACGGGAGGCGGATATCCGGTTCAAGCTTGAGTACGCTGCAGAGCGCATGGTAATCGAAGCCCTTCGACGCCTGATTGCAGATGTGTATCGTGCGCCCCTTCGCCGTGTCTATGGCGCGGCGAAAGGACTCGTTCCAAAGAACGGCAGCGCTCCTTGCTCCCATGAGAAGGAGCAGCGCGTCAGCCGTGTTTATTGCCCACGCTGCAATAACACTGCATGCGCTCGACGGGCAGTCCACGATTACAGCATCAAACATTACCGCAGCCTGCCCCAGCATATCCTTCGCCGCTGCGCTCGACATATCTCCGTCGAAGGCGTCGTAGTCGTATGGAACCGCCAGAACGTAAAGGAGACTATCCACCTGCATGACACTCTTCTTTAATGAGGCAATGCCGCCGGACAGAGCACTGAGGCTCTGTTCCTTCTTTATCTGCACGCTCAGGCGAGCCGACAGCTCACTGTACGGTTCCGGCGAAATAATGAGCACAGACTGGCCTGACTGTGACAGCGCAAACGCAAGGTCGATGGCCACTGTGGTTTTACCGCTCTGAGGCGGCCCCCATACTGCATAAATCGCCATTACTTATCCCTCCGTTCCGCGAAGCGTAAGATGCAGAGCCTCTTCGCGTTCAAGCTGCATAAGAGTCTGCGCCTGTTGCTCGGTGCAGCGGAAGACGATATATTTCGGCTCAAAGTCGTAGCTCGTATTGTCATTCTCCGCTTCCTTCTTCCGTTTGTCCAACTCATCCAGGGATTCGAGGCGCTGGTTGACTATGTCATATACATGCAGAGAGGGAATAATCTTTGCTGCCGAAACGGAGCCGTCCTGCTGCTCTGTACATTCGTAGGCATCTACAATACCGCCTGCGCGCAGAACGCTCGCAACGGCGGCGGAGGTCTTTGGAAGCTCTATCATTACAAGGCAGTTTCCGTCTGTCAGTCCCTTAGTCTGCTCGTTCTCCATAGCCTCGTAGGCCTCCGCATCCGACAGGCGGCTGCTCCAGAGGTATTCCCCGCGGTACAAGGGCTCAGCGGCGACCTTGCCCACGGCGTCATCCTTATTCAGCACAACTTTTCCCGGCAGGCCGTATGATCCCACCTCGGAGAGAGTAATCATGTCTTCCGTGATTACCGTACCCGCAGGAATATCCGCAGTGGCCTGCACCACGTTCGTTATGGACGACCGGGCGGTGTAAAGCTGCGGCAGTAGGAGAAAGGCGACGGCAGCCGCCGCAAGGAGGCAGACGACTCCGAGAAACGCTTTGCTTTTAAATATTTTCATCATCATTTTTCCTCCTTACACCCCAATAATCGTCCAGATATACAGCGGAGCCGTCAGCGTAAACACGAGGCAGGCAAAGAGGATCGCCGGAGGCGTCCACTCCAAATGCCCGCTTTTCCGAAAGTCGAAATACGCCATACCAACCTTGGCGAAAAAGGCAATAGCCAGAATAAGGTCGATGGCCGGAAAAACCACATTGTTCACTACGCTCTTTATCTGCCCGGAAGCGGCAACCCACGTGCTTTCCACGGCGCCAGCGACGTCGCCGCTTTCTGCCGCAAAGGCTGTTACTGTCAGAAGACAGCAGACGGCGAGGATTACCGCAATAATCCTCGCCGCCTTTATCTGATTGTTCATAGTCTGCATCATCCTTTCCTCGTTACATCTGCTGAGACATGCTCGAGCCGGTTTCCTCCATCTGCTCGCTGACTGCCTGTTCATAGGCACTAACAATAGCCTTGTCCAGTTCGGCACGGGCCTCGCTCGTTACGGCGTGGAAGATGTCAGCATACTTTGTATCCTCGCCGGACTTATATGAGCGCGAGGGCATACTCGGGAAAAGGCCCTTATCCGTTTCGATGATACGAATACCGTGGACGGCGAAAGTGTCTCCGAGTGTCAGGCTGGCGAATGCTTTGAGCTTTCCCTCGTCCTCCAAAAGCCTGTCGATTCTTACCTTGATTCCATAATTGTTTTTCATGATAAAATACCTCTTTTCTCTTCATAATGTTATTCCTTGTTCCTGTTCGGGCGGAGCAATCTCCTGCCCGGATTTGAGTTTTTCGAGCTGTTCCGACGCCCAATCCGGCAGACAATCCTGCCTGATCGGGCCGATGAAATCGCTGCGGTTCCATCTGGCCGTTTCCCCATCATAGAGGCAGGTTGCGAACACGGCTCTGCCGGAGCTTCCCGGCGTACATCCGAAGCCACTGCGTCCAAGCCACAGCTGATAATTCGGGCTCCAGTAATTTTCCTTCAGCGTTTTCGGCCTGAGCACCAGCACCTTGCCCGTGAAGTCCTGACATTCCGCTTCCTCGTCGCAGCTTTGTGCGTCAAAGAGGCCAAGCGCCTCATAGGCCTTACGGAAGTCGCTGACGAAACCGTCCAGCACGGCGGGGTGACTGTTCACGGCAAAGCAGTAATTATGCGTTTCGTCCTTCGGCACATATGTCCGCCCGCTCCATTCTTTATTGGCGGCGCTGAATCTTCCGTCGTCAGCCTTTTCCTTCAGGGTATTGGCGAGGACGTATTCAACGCGCTTGAAGCCGAATTCTTCAATTACGCCTTCCGCGCAACCTTCTGCAAGATGCATCCCGTCGAAGTCGCGGTGGATAGCCTCTTCAATGGTGTGGCAGCAGGCACAGTTTGCCTTAAAGCTTTCGCGCCATTGCGGAAGCTCATCCATGGCTTTGGCGTCACGGACAGAATTAATGTACAGTGGCGTATTATTCAGCATTTA
>JAEEUX010000311.1 GCA_016290695.1 Oscillospiraceae bacterium | reverse complement strand
AGCCTTACTTATCATAACTGTCAAACAATGAAAACCGGGAGATACCAAATGCATAACATCGAACAAGTTATTTCAAACGAACTAAATGTAAAGCTGGACTACGTTCAAAACGTTGTGAAGCTGCTTGACGACGGCAACACTATACCATTCATTGCGCGTTACCGCAAGGAAGCGCACGGCGCAATGGACGATACGGCGCTGCGAAACCTTGAAGAACGCCTTAAATACCTGCGTGGCCTCAATAAACGCGTTGAGGAGGTTACGGCGAGCATTGAAGGGCAGGGAAAGCTGACGGAGGAAATCACTGCCGCGCTCGAAAAGGCGGCGACGCTTGCGGAGGTTGAGGATATATACCGCCCGTATAAGCAGAAACGCAAGACTCGCGCTTCCGTCGCGCGTGAAAAGGGCCTGGAGGGTCTTGCCGCAGCGATAATCACACAGGAGAAGGACGCGCCGCCCATTGAGCAGCTTGCCGAGGGCTATATAAACGAGGAAAAAGGCGTTACTACCGTCGAAGAAGCGCTCGCGGGCGCTTCTGACATAATCGCGGAGGACATTTCGGATAACGCCGAGGCTCGCAAGCAGTTCCGCGAGAATGTGTTCCGTTACGGATCTTTGAAGTCCTCCGGCGACGAGAGTGTTGAGTCCGTCTATACGCTGTATTATAATTTTTCTTCACCGCTTCCCAAGCTTGCTCACCATCAGATACTTGCCATAAATCGCGGGGAAAACGAGGGCTTTCTAAAGGTGAGCATAGAAGCGCCGGAGGCGGAAGTCCTGCCGCCGCTCGTCCGCCGCTTCGTTGTCCCGGGCAGACCCTATTCTGCGTTTGTCCGCACAGCTGCGGAAGATGCATACTCGCGCCTGATTTTTCCATCCGTCGAAAGGGAGCTGCGCTCTATGCTCACGGATGAAGCAAACGAGGGCGCAATCCACAATTTCGCGCTGAATTTAAAGCCTTTGCTCATGCAGCCGCCGCTGCGGGGAAGGGTGACGCTTGGCTATGACCCCGGCTATCGAAACGGCTGCAAGCTCGCGGTAGTGGACGAAACGGGCAAGCTGCTCGATACTGCGGTAATTTACCCGACGCAGCCTTATAACAAGACGGAGGAAGCGAAGGCGACCCTCTCGCGCCTTATTAAAAAGCACAAAATAAGCTGCATCGCAATAGGCAACGGCACGGCCTCGCGCGAATCTGAGCTGCTCGTTTCCGAACTTGCCGCAGACTTCCCGGAGCTTAGCTACGCTATGGTGAATGAATCCGGCGCTTCGGTTTATTCCGCGTCAAAGCTCGCTGCGGACGAGTTCCCGGAGCTGGACGTGAACCTCCGTTCCGCAGTTTCGATTGCAAGACGCCTGCAGGACCCTCTTGCAGAGCTTGTCAAAATCGACCCCAAGGCGATAGGCGTCGGGCAATATCAGCACGATATGCCGCAGGCGCGCCTTTCCGAAGCGCTCGGCGGCGTGATAGAAAGCTGCGTTAACTCCGTGGGAGCCGATCTGAATACGGCCTCGCCCTCGCTGCTTGAATATATAGCGGGGCTGAATAAAACGACGGCGAAGAACATCGTGGCTTACCGCGAGAAAAACGGCGCGTTTCGCCGCCGCAGCGAGCTTTTAAAGGTTCCGAGACTCGGCCCCGCTGCCTATGAGCAGTGCGCGGGCTTCCTCAGAATTGCGGGCGGAGATAATATCCTTGACAACAGCTCCGTTCACCCGGAAAGCTACAAGGCAGCCGAAAAGCTGCTGAACATCTGCGGCTTCACGCTGGAGGATGTTTCGGGCAAGAAGCTTGAAGGTTTTGGCGAAAAGCTCGAAGCTTACGGCAGGGAAAAGGCCACCGCGGAATGCTCCATCGGTCTGCCGACGCTCGACGATATAGTGAAGGAGCTGAACGCCCCGGGCCGCGACCCGCGCGATGAGCTGCCTAGGCCGGAGCTGCGCCGCGATGTGCTGGACATAAAGGATTTAAAGCCCGGCATGGTCTTGACGGGGACGGTAAGAAACGTAATAGACTTCGGTGCGTTTGTGGATATCGGCGTCCATCAGGACGGCCTTGTTCATATCTCGCAGATAGCGGACAG
>JAEEUX010000066.1 GCA_016290695.1 Oscillospiraceae bacterium | reverse complement strand
GTCGAGTGCGAAACGGAGAGCTTCGGTAGAAAGGTTCACGCCTACGCGATGACCGAGGAGATAATGGAGCGCACGATACGCAAGCATTACGAGGCTGCGGCCTTTGCCAAGCGCTGCGGCTTCGGCATGGTGACTCTGCACGGCGGCCACGGCTGGCTGCTGCACCAGTTCATGTCGCCCACGCTGAACACCCGCACGGACGAATACGGCGGAAGCTTTGAGAACAGGATGCGCTTCCCACTTGCCGTTATTAAGGCGGTGCGCGACGCTGTCGGCCCGAATTTCCCGATAGAAATACGTCTCAGCGGCGCGGAATGCTATGAGGGCGGCTACGACACGGCCTACGGCGTGAAGATAGCCGAGGCGCTGGACGGCAAGGTTGACCTCTTACATATTTCCACGGGCAGCCATGAGGACGCGCGCGTATTTACCGTGACGCACCCGAGCATGTTCCTTGCCGACGGCTGCAACGTAATCTACGCGGCGGAAGTGAAAAAGCACGTTTCCACGCCCGTTGCCACCGTCGGCGCGCTGAGCGAGCCGGAGCTTTTGGAGGAGATAATCGCCTCCGGCAAGGCGGACGTTGTCGAAATGGCGCGCGGCCTTATCTGTGACCCCGACCTTCCCATCAAGGCAAGGACGGGCAGAGACGATGAAATAGTCCACTGTATGCGCTGCTTCACCTGCTTTTCAAACCTCATGGCGCACAGCCAGTTCCACTGCGCGCTTAACCCGGAGATATGCAACGAGTCCGAGACGAAGTTTGAAAAGCCCCCGGCGCACCGCAAGAAGGTCCTCATAGCGGGCGGCGGCATCGGCGGAATGCAGGCGGCGCTTACTGCCTGCGCGCGCGGGCACGAGGTCATTCTCTGCGAAAAGGGCCCGAGACTCGGCGGCGTTCTTCGCTGCGAGGACAAGGTTCCGTTCAAGAAGCACCTTTCGCAGTATCTTGACAGGCAGGAGCGCATGATAGGCCGTTCGGCCATAGAGGTGCGCCTGAATACCGAGGTTGACGCGGATTACGCGCGCTCTGTCGGGGCGGACGTTATCGTCGCCGCGCTCGGCTCGAAACCCGCTAAGCCCCCGATTCCCGGCATCGAGAAGACAATAGGCGCGGAGGAGCTTTACGTCGCGCCCGAAAAGGCGGGCAAGCGCATCGTCATTCTCGGCGGCGGCCTCGTCGGCTGTGAGCTGGCTATTTTCATGGCGGGCCGCGGGCATGAGGTAACGGTGCTTGAAATGGCGCCAATGCCGAATTTCGGCGAGAACATTTTGCAGGGGCAGAGTATCGGAATAGAGTTTGACCGCCTCGGGATCAAGCTTCGCACGAGCACGAAGGCGCTCAAGATCGAGGACGGCGGCGTTACGGCGCAGTCGGCCTCCGGCGAAGAATTCTTCGCGGCGGACACTGTCGTTTCCGCGCTCGGCATGAAGCCGCTGCGCGAGGAAGCGGAGAAGCTTTGCCTTTGCGCGCCGGAGTTTTATCAGATAGGCGACTGCCTCTCCGTATCCAACATTTATAACGCGACGAATACCGCCTACCATATCGCCTACGACATCGGCAGATATTGATTTTGGCGGGAGAAGAGGAACGGATGGAGAACGGATACACTACTATGTGGAACAGGGGCTATATCTGCGCCTTTATCGCAAACGCCCTGCTCTGCTTTTCACAGAATATCTTAAATACGCTCATTTCCGAGTATTCGGGGATACTCGGCGCGGGAACGGTTCTCGCGGGGATGATAACCGGGCTTTATTTCGGCATTTCATTCCTTGCGCGCCCGTTTTCCGGCCCGGCGATAACAAAGCTCAATAAAAAGCACATTATGTATTTTGCCTATGCGATGGGCGTCGTCGTGAACGTGGCTTACGCTGTGAGCAACAGCGTCGCGCTATTTATGGTTGCGAGAATACTGCACGGCATACAGTTTGCCTTCATCGGCTCATTAACGCTCGTTCTGGCGGCGGATTACCTTCCGGCGCAGAAGATGGGCACGGGGCTCGGTTTCTTCGGCGTGGGCGGCGCTATAGCGACTGCGATAGGCCCGACTATCGGCATGAGTATCTGCGACTGGGGCAACGCCAAATTCGGCGGCAATTACGGCTACGTCACGGTTTTTCTTATCGCGGCGGCCTGCATGCTCGTTTCGCTCGTTCCCTGCGCGCTGATGCCCTATAAGCCGGAGGCGAAGGAAAAGCTTGCCGCGCTCGGGAAATGGTATAAAAACATCGTTGCGAAGGAATCCATATTCCCGGCGGTGCTGATGCTGCTTTTCGCCATGGCGAGTATACTCTATTCATCTTATATGAAGCTTTTTGCGGCGGAGAAGGGAATAAGCGGCATCGGCTCGTTCTTTACGGTATACGCGCTTGTTTTGCTCGCGGCGAGGCCGCTTTGCGGGCGGCTTCTCGATAAGTACGGGATAAAGAAGATTATTTACCCCGCCTCGGCCTGCTTTGCCGCGTCCTTCGTGATAGTTGCCTTCAGCCAGACGCTTTGGACGACCTTTATCGGCGCGGCGCTCGCCGCCGTCGGCTACGGCGCGGCGCAGCCCTCCATTCAGACGCTTTGCGTAAGCTGCGTAGAGCCCGTGAGAAGGGGCGTCGCGAGCAACACGAACTATTTCGGCATGGATCTCGGCTATTTCCTCGGGCCCTTCTGCGGCGGCGTCGTGGTCGACCTCACGGGGAAGTATTCGGCCATCTATCTCGCCGGCGTCATTCCCGTGGTGCTGGCTGCGATTATCTTCGCTCTTGGCTGGGGCTCGTTTAAAAAGTATCTTGAGCGATAAAAAATGACGAGCGGCGAAAAACGTAGATTTTATGGGCACTTTGCTGTATAATGGCGAATTTTGCCATGCTCTGGACAACGCTGGTTATGCAGAATATACAAAAATTTGCTCAGAATGCTATTTTTACTAAAGCTTCGGTTTACAAAAACAAAGTTGCGGATTGCCTTATGTAAACATAAAACCGAACAGCTGTGTAATAATTCAAATGGGCGCAGCTATGTGGATAAGTCTGTGGAAAATGTGAAAAACTCTGAAACTATCAATGCTTTTGAGGGTGAAAGCTCTTAAAAGAGGAACTTGATTTTTGAACATAATGCACATACATGACAGGTTTAAATAATTTTTTGGGAAACCGAAATACTGCATTCAGTTATTTGAAAGGACCATACAGGCATAAATGAGAATCGGAATCGGAATTGACACCGGCGGAACCTATACCGACGCGGTGGTATATGACTATGAAAGCGGCAGAGTGCTTTGCGCGAATAAGGCGCTCACAACGAAGGATGAGCTCTCGCGCGGCATAATCTCGGCGCTGGACGGCCTCGACGCGGAGCTTTGCCGCGAGGCGGAGCTTGTTGCCCTCTCCACGACGCTCGCGACTAACGCCTGCGTGGAGAACAAGGGCGGCAGGGCTAAGCTCCTTTTCATCGGCATGGACAAGGAAACCATGGCTCGCGTCGGTAAGGGCTACGGCTTTGGCGGAGGGGAAGGCGTTTTCCTCTGCCCCGGCAGCGGCAGCTTCGATGGTAAGACCCTCCCGAACGTGGACTGGGATGCGCTGATGCGCGATACTGAGGTCTGGATAAAGGACGCCGAGGGGCTCGGCATCGTGGAGCTCTATTCGATGAATAACGGCGGCGTCGCCGAAAAGGAAGCCAAGGAGCGCTTCACCGCGAGGCGCGATATCCCGACAGTTTGCGGCAGCGAGCTCTTTTCCGGGCTTGACAGCGTTCAGCGCGCGGCGGGAACATATCTCAACGCACGGCTCGTACCAGTAATAAGCGACTTTCTCAAGGCGATAAAACGCGCTCTGGAGGAACGCAGCATATCTGCGCCTGTTATGGTGGTTAGAAGTGACGGAAGTCTTATGTCGGAGTTTTTTGCGCGCAAACGCCCCGTTGAGACCGTGCTCTCCGGCCCGGCGGCGAGCGTCCTCGGCGGAATGAGACTTTCCGGCGGGCGCGACTGCCTCATAGTAGACATGGGCGGCACGACTACGGACGTTTCCATCGTAAGAAGCGGCGAAGCCCTCACAGCCTCGGGCGGCGTGAGCGTCGGCGAATGGCGCACCTTCGTCAAGGGTGTTTTCATCGACACCTTCGGCCTCGGCGGGGACACCGCCGTTCGTCCGGGCAAGCGCGGGCTCACGCTTGAAACGCGGAGAGTGGAGCCGATTTCGCTTTTCAGCATGAGATTTCCCTTCGTAAAGGACGAGCTGAGAACGCTTCTGAGCGAAACAAAATATAATACGAGGCCCGTTTACGAATATTATTATCTTGTGAAGGACCCCTCGGAAAACGCCGATTATAACGAAGCCGAGCTCCGGCTTTGCGACGCCCTGAGAAAGCGCCCGCTCATGCTGCGTGAGGCGGCTCAGGCCGCGGGGGTCGACTATTACCATCTCGAAGCATTTTCGCGCCTCGAAAACGAGGGCGTTATAATGATTGCCGGGCTCACACCGACGGATTTTATGCACATTACCGGCGATTTTTCATCTTACGACGCAGAGACGGCGCGGCTCGCGGCGGCTTTCCTGATGAACAGTCTCGGTTACGACTGGACGAGCGGCGAAGAGATGCGGAAATTCGCCGAAAAGGTTTTTGATCTGGTCCGGCGCAGACTTTATTATAATCTCGTGCGGATTCTGCTTGAGGATAAATATCCTGAGCTCCGCAAGTACGGGATAGATAAGCAGCTCGGCATGATAATAGAGCGGAGCTGGGACGAATTTCTTGAAGGCCGCGAGGGCGCGTGGTTCACGCCGCGCTTTGTCTGCTCGGGTGTTCTCGTCGGCATCGGCGCACCGACGCATATTTTCCTGCCGGAGATTGCCGAAGCGCTCGGGACAGAGTGCGTAATTCCTCCGAACGCCCACGTAGCCAACGCCGTCGGCGCCGTTGTGAGCAACATCAGCGCGAAGGTGACGGTGGAGGTTCGCCCGGATAATACGGGCGGCGGCGTGGATGGGTATTTCGTCAGCGCGGCGGACAGACAGACAAAGTTCGAGGAGCGGCAGGACGCGATAAACGCGGCCGTAGAGATCGCCGAGACGCTTGCGCGCGAGGAAGCGCTTCGCCGCGGCGTCGTGGGCAAGGTTAGCGTGACGACGAAAATCGAAGAAAAGCGCGGAACGGCGATGTTTTCTTCGATTGACCTCGGCATCAGCGTTACGGCGACGGCGAGCGGCGGAACATTCTCATAAGCGTTCAAACAGCCCCTCGCTTAGACCCGTTTTTAGTGCAAAGTTGCGCCTGAGGCATAGTTTGCAGGCATTAATCGAAGAAAAAATGAAGTTTTTGCAATTTTTTACTTGCAATCCTGCATTTCTATAAGTATAATGTCAATAATCTTTAAGCTAATAAACCGAGCGGACGCGCCGAGCGCGTTCGCGTGAACCACCATCGGGAGGGACCGTATATGAAGGATCTTTCTGTAAGAGCTCTTGCAGTACACGAATCATCCACGCTTGCCGTCGATTCGCTGGCGAAAAAGCTGAAGGCCGACGGCTTCCCCGTCGTAAGCTTCGGAACGGGCGAGCCGGATTTTGATACGCCGGACAATATCAAGGCGGCGGCAATAAAGGCAATAAACGAGGGCAAGACGAAGTATACTCCCGCAGCCGGTCTTATTCCGCTGCGTCAGGCTGTGTGCGACAGGCTCCTTGCCGATATAGGCGTGGGCTACGAGCCCGCCGAGATAGTCGTTGCCAGCGGCGCGAAGCATAATATTTTCGTCGCGCTCATGTGCCTCATTAACCCCGGCGACGAGGTTATCGTTCCCGCGCCCTATTGGGTAACGTACACCGAGGCCGTGGCTATGGCGGGCGGCGTCCCCGTTACGGTGGAATGCTCCGAGGCGAGCGGTTTTAAGATGACTCCCGCGCAGCTTGAAGCGGCAATCACGCCGAAGACAAAGCTCCTTATCCTCAACAATCCCTCGAACCCGACGGGTATGTTTTATGGTCGCAAGGAGCTTGAGGCTCTTGCGGAGGTCTGCGTGAAGCACGATCTGTATATCCTTTCGGATGAGATATATTATAAGCTCCTTTACGATAACCGCGAGTTTACAAGCGTCGCGGCCCTCGGAGGCGACCTGCGCGAGCGCACGATAGTGGTAAACGGCGTTTCCAAGAGCTACGCAATGACGGGCTGGAGAATTGGCTACACCGCCTCGAACAAGAAGCTGGCTAAGCTCATGGCCAATTACCTCAGCCACTCCACGAGCGCGCCGAGCACCATTTCGCAGTATGCCGCCATCGAAGCCCTTACGGGCGACCAGAGCAGCATCGCGAAGATGCACGACGAATTTGAGCGCAGGCGCAACTACATTGTCGAGCGCATGAACACGATAGAGGGCGTTAGCTGCATTAAGCCGGAGGGCGCGTTCTACGTTATGATGAACATGGAAAAGCTCGCGGGCAGGACTATAGCCGGGAAGCTAATCAATAACGGCGACGATTTCGCTATGGCATTCCTTGAGAAGGAGAATGTCGCCGTCGTTCCGTGCAGCGGCTTCGGCGCGCCTATGTTCGTCCGCTGGACCTACGCCGCCTCGATGGAGAACATCAAGGAAGGGCTCGACAGGCTCGAAAAATTCATTAATTCCTGATTATCCCTTGCAAGGGAACAAAAAAACAAATATAATAAAGACGTCGCCCGGAGAGGGGCGGGAAGGAGCGTCCTGCGCCCCTCTCCGCTTTATCCCGCAAGCGGCGTCTTTTTCAGCATTATGGAGGTTTGGCCGATGTCAGATAAAATGAATTACGAAAGCCCGCTCGCTTCGCGTTACGCCAGCGGCGAGATGCTTTACCTGTTTTCCCCGCAGAAGAAATTTTCAACGTGGCGCAGGCTCTGGATAGCGCTTGCCCGCGCGGAAATGAAGCTCGGCCTGCCGATAAGCGCGGAGCAGATTTCGGAGATGGAAGCGCATATAGACGATATAGATTTTGAGCTTGCAGCCGCCAAGGAAAAGGAACTGCGCCATGACGTTATGGCGCACGTGCATACCTTTGGCACGGTGTGTCCAAAGGCGATGCCGATAATCCACCTCGGCGCGACGAGCTGCTACGTTACGGATAATACCGACATTATCCTTCTGCGCGAGGGCCTCACGATTATTCGAGACAGGCTCGTTGCAGTAATAGCGGCGCTTTCGGATTTTGCTATGGAATACCGCAGCCTGCCGACGCTCGGCTTCACGCATTTTCAGCCCGCGCAGCTAACCACCGTCGGCAAACGCGCGAGCCTTTGGCTGCAGGACCTTTTGATGGACCTGCAGGATATAGAGTACCGCATTTCCTCGCTCAAGCTTCTCGGCTCCAAGGGCACGACCGGTACTCAGGCGAGCTTTATGGAGCTTTTCGGCGGCGACACCGATAAAATCAAGGAAATGGAGCGCCTGATTGCCGCTGAAATGGGCTTTGACGAGGTTTTGCCCGTGTCGGGGCAGACTTATACGCGCAAAATAGACTATCAGGTCGTCACCGCGCTTTCCTCCGTTGCCCAGAGCGCGGGAAAATTTGCAACCGATATGCGTCTGCTTTCGCATCTAAAGGAGCTTGAGGAGCCCTTTGAGGGCAAGCAGATAGGTTCCTCAGCCATGCCCTACAAGCGCAACCCCATGCGCTGCGAGCGTATATGCTCCCTGGCGCGCTACGTTATGGCGGACACGCTGAACCCGGCGATGACGGCCTACAACCAGTGGCTGGAACGCACGCTGGACGATTCGGCGAACAAGCGCATTTCCGTCCCCGAGGCGTTCCTCGCAGTAGACGCGATTTTGAATATTTACCTCAATGTCGCCTCCGGCATAAAGGTTTACCCGAAGGTCATCGAGAAGCACGTTTCCGAGGAGCTCCCGTTCATGGCGACGGAGAATATAATGATGCGCGCGGTCAAAAACGGCGGCAACCGCCAGGAGCTGCATGAGCGCATAAGGGTCCATTCTATTGCGGCGGGAGCCGTCGTGAAGGAGGAGGGCAAGCCCAACGACCTTATAAGCAGAATTGCCGGCGACCCGGCCTTTGGCCTCACGGAGGAGGAAATACGCGCGGAGCTTTCGCCCGTGTCCTACACGGGGCGTTCGGCACAGCAGGTCGAGGAGCTTATGGCGGGCTTTGTGCGCCCGGTGCTCGAAAAGTATCCGAACGCCGTGGGCAGAAAGGCAGAACTGAAGGTATAAAATGCCTTCACACGAGACCCGCTACGCTGGGCTCTCGTGTGAGTTGCTCGCGCTAATCGCCTCGGCTTCGCTCTTCGGCTCCCGCCTCGTTGGTCGGCGCGAGAGGCAGGTGTTTTTGCCGAGGCAAAGCCCCGTCAAAAACAACATTAAAAAATAGTAAATATAATTGTTCTGCCGGTGCTTATACGGTGGATGAACATTTAGTCCTGAAGTCAATGTCTTATCCGTCTGACGAGGAGGCGCGGAGAAATGAATTTTTCGCATATCAAGTGTTTTCTTGCGGCTGCGGAATGTTTGAGCTTTACTCGCGCAGCCGACAGGCTTTATCTGTCCCAGCCGGTGCTGAGCCGGCAGATAGCGGCGATGGAGGAGGAGCTTGATATCCCCCTTTTCATCCGAGAGAAGAAGTCCGTGCGCCTTACTCCGGCGGGTGAAGCGCTCGCAGAAGGACTTAAACGGCTTGCGGCGGATTATCAGGCTCTCGTTGAGAAGGCGACGGCGATAAGCCAGGGCTTTGAGGGCAGCCTTCGTGTGGGCATGGCGGAGGGGCAGCTTGTTTGCCCGCCGTATTCCGACGCGCTGAAAAGCTTTCACGAAAAATGCCCCGACGTGCTTGTTAATCTCTCGCGGCATACGCTTACAGAGCTTTTCGCCAAGCTTGATTCCGGCGACCTTGACATCGCCTTCGGCGCGACCTTTAACGTGACAGACGAGGAAAAATTTGAATATCAGCGCGTCGCCGTCACGAAAAATTATCTCGTCGTTCCGGCGAGCCACCCGAAGCTTGAGAAGAAGGATCTTTGCCTCGAAGACTTTCAGGACGATACTTTCCTCGCGCTTTCGGAGGGGGAGTCGCAGTTCATCCCGCCGAGGCTGACGGGCGGGGGAAAAAAGCTTTTCGCGCCGGATATCGGCACGCTCGCCCTATGGCTTGAGGCGGGCTACGGAAACTTCGTCCTCAACGGCAACCACGCGCTGAGGAATAACCCCAATCTGCGGTTCATCCATTTCCCGGAGCTCGGAGAAACTGTGGAAATCATAATGTGGAAGCGCGGGAACACCAATCCGATGCTGGAGATATTCCGCGAGCAGTTCCCGGAGATATGAAGCCAGTAAATTTAATGGTATATTGAACTGAGAGTTCAATATTTGGTGTAAAAGCTATGACATACAGGTTCAAATATTCGGATTTGAACCTGTATTTTTTGTTTTTTGAATTGTTTGTGTTGACAATATATATCAGATATGCTAATAATGATATGTATCATGCAAATTGCATAAAAATTGGCCTATTATATGAGTGAAAACATTAGAAACGAATGAAACGGAGAGACAGTATGAAAAAAGCGGGCTATCTGATTTTATGTTTGGTTTTAACACTTCTGCTTTCCTGTGCCGCTGCGGCAGCGGAAACGAAAAAAAGCCTTGATAATTTTACAGAAAAGAGAACATATACACAGGGTATGTTCGGAGATGTAAGCGCCGAAGCGTGGTATGCCTCGTATGTCGGGGAAGCATATAAGCTTGACCTTATGAACGGAAGCGGAAAAACCACGTTTAACCCCTCGGGAAATATCACGATTGCAGAAACCGTTGCTATAGCGGCGCGCCTGAATAAGATATATAACGGCGACAGCTCGGCGTTCAAGCAGGGAGAACCGTGGTATCAGGTTTACGTTGACTATGCGATAGAGAAGGAAATAATCGGTGCCTGTGAGTACTTTAACTATACCGAAAAAGCGACGCGTGCCGATTTCGTTTCTATACTCGCAAGGGCTTTGCCGTCAGAAGCTTTTGAGAATATAAACAGCCTTGAAGACGGCGCAATACCCGATATTAACTCCTCAATGCGCTTCTGCGACGCCGCGTATCTCCTGTATAACGCGGGAATCCTGAGCGGAAGCGATAAATACGGAACCTTCAAGCCCGGAACAAATATCCTTCGCAGCGAGGTCGCGACGATTATTTCGAGAGTGGCAAAGAGGGACGGCCGCGTTAAGGTGACGCTTGAGGATTTGCCGGAGTGCCCTGTGGACGGAACGGAGAATGTTAAGTCCGTAAGCGTAAGCGAAAAAATGGTGTATGTTCAGGTCGGACAGCCGTATCAGCTTAACGCGTATACCGATCCCTGGCTCAGAAATCCTGATTTGAAGTGGACAGCGTTGGATGTTGACGAGGAAGACAAAGATTCTGTTAGCCTAACAGCGGATGGTTTTCTTACGGTAAACAAAAAGGTCGGTCCGTTCATTGTTGTCGTGGAAGCCGGTAATCACAGGGATGTTTGCACAGTTGTGGTTGCCGACAAAAGCTACGAAGAGCTGAAAAATGAAAAACAGCTCGTTTACAGTAACACTCCGAGTATTCCAAGTTTAGAGAACCTGGATAGTTCAATTGCGGCTGTGTTATACATAGACGGAACGGCTTTGCTAAATAGCATATATGATAATGAAATTTCATATGAAAACATGGTTTTTTCTGACGTTTATCAACTTACATATATGTTTCCTACATTTTCGGCGACAAGGATTGCAGCTGAAAAATACGCGGAATACCTTGCTGAAAA
>JAEEUX010000065.1 GCA_016290695.1 Oscillospiraceae bacterium | reverse complement strand
CGGTGGCCACGAGCTGGGCGATGTCTCTCCCGGTATCGTCCGTAACGTCTATGTTTACCAAAACCGTCCTGCTCCCGTCCTTTTTGCAAACGGCTCTGGCAAATAGCCTGCTGCCCTTGGGCGCGCCGAGAAAATTAATGCTGACCTGCTGGGCCACCGTCGGCCTGTGAAGGTGATTTGCGAGAACGGCGAAGGCAAAGTCCGCCAGGGTGAATATGGCTCCGCCCATTATCCCGCCGTTCGCGTTTTTGTGCTTATCGCCGAGCAGAAGGCTCGCAAGCGCGTATTCGTCGCAGAGCTCGTCGAGCTCTGCGCCCGTTATCATCGCGTATTTATCGCCTTCAAAGTATTTTTTGGCTTCTTCTAAACTGTTAAACGTCCCCATATCGTATCTCCCGGGCTTTATTTCACGGGACGAGGAAGCCCGTGCCGTTTTCGGAAACGTAGACCGTGTGGCTCGTCATCCCGAAGCAAACCTCGCGCGCCTTGAGCTGCCCGGCGCGGTATTCGGCCATCGCGTCTATGAGCTTTAGCGCCGTTTCGTAGTTGTTCGGCTCTGGGTCGTGCGCGGCGTACATGGTTACGTCCCTGAAGCCCGCCAGCCGCTCGAGACTCCTGCGGAAATCGTCGAGCTCATAGTCGCCCTCGCAGAGAAAAATCGGGCGGCGGCTCACCGTGTCGCCCACGAACATGATTTTCGCCTCGCGGTCATAGAGACAGATGCTTCCGGGCGTGTGACCGGGCGTTTCGAGCACCTCAAGCGTCCTGCCGCCGAGCTCAAAGCGGTATCCCTCCGTAACGGGAACGGCCTCGGCGCCCTTGACGGAGCATTTTTCGATGTCCGCCGGGTGCATGTAATAGCGCCCGAAATCGGCGTTGCGGCCGGTGTGGTCTATGTGGTAATGCGTGTTCACAAGCTCAAGGGGCAGCGCGGTGAGCGCGCGGCACTCCGCCATTATGTCGGTTTCACCCATGCCTGTGTCGATGACGAGAGCCTTTTCCGAGCCCGCGACGAGGAAAGCCGAGCAGCCCTTGCCGGGCATAAGCTCCCATACGCCGGGGACGATGAGTTTACTGTTTTCGGTTGACATAATCTGCCTCCTTCGGTGAATTGTAATATAATGTTCCTGAGTTATATCCTTGCTACGCCGCTGCGTCTGGCGGCTTCGGCTACAGCCGCCGCGACTGAACTCCCTACGCGCGGGGCAAAGGCCTCGGGGAGGATCATATCGCGGGAAAGCCTGTCCCCGACGAGAGAAGCAATGGCGGAGGCCGCCGCGAGCTTCATTTCCTCGTTTATGTCCGAGGCGCGGACGTCCAGCGCGCCGCGGAAGATGCCGGGGAAGGCGAGGACGTTGTTTATCTGGTTGGGCAGGTCGCTCCTGCCGGTTCCGACGATGGCTGCGCCGCCGCGATAGGCTTCGTCGGGCATTATCTCCGGCGTGGGGTTGGAAAGCGAGAAGAGGATGGCGTCCTTCGCCATCGTTTTCACCATGTCGGCATTTACGATGCCCGGCGCGGAGACGCCGATGAAAACGTCCGCTCCCGGAAGAACCTCCGCGAGAGAGCCCGCGGCGTGGCCCTTGTTCGATATTTCCGCGAGCGATACCTTCGCGCTGTTGAGCCCCTCGCGGCCCGCGTAAATCGCGCCGCTGCGGTCGCAGACTATAACGTCCGCCGTGCCCGCGCCGATAAGGAGCCGCGCTATCGCCGTTCCGGCGGCTCCCGCGCCGCTGATGACGACCTTTATGTCCTTCATCGCCTTGCCGACGAGCTTGAGCGCGTTCGTCAGCGCCGCGAGGACGACGACTGCTGTACCGTGCTGATCGTCATGGAAAACGGGGATATCGCAGCGCTTTTTGAGCTTTTCCTCTATCTCGAAGCAGCGCGGCGCGGAAATATCCTCAAGATTTATGCCGCCGAAGCTGCCGGAAAGCAGCGCCACGGCGTTAACTATCTCGTCAACGTCCTTCGTCCGGAGGCATAGCGGCACGGCGTTCACGCCGCCGAACTCATGAAAGAGGACGCATTTGCCCTCCATTACCGGCATGCCGGCCTCCGGGCCGATGTCGCCGAGGCCGAGCACGGCCGTTCCGTCCGTAACGACGGCGACGGTGTTGCTGCGCCATGTAAGGTCAAAGCTTTTCGCGTAATCCTTGTTTATTTCGAGGCAGGGGGCGGCGACGCCGGGCGTGTAGGCCACGGACAGAGCTTCGCGGCTGTCCACCTTCATCTTAGGCATCACCTCAAGCTTGCCCTGCCATTCCCTGTGTTTTTCAAGGGAAAGAACTGAATAATCCATATATATTCCTCTTTTTCTGTATGCTCTTCGGATTTTTCCTGTATATACACTTATACACTAAATTGAAGAAAATCGCAAGAGGAACTAAAACGAAAAGCGTGAATATTTGAGCGCGCTTATCGGCACAAGCTCTGTTCCGGGGTAATAGTGCGCGAGAATTTCGGCGCAGTCCGCGCCCTGCCGCGCCATGACCTTCGCTCCGTACTGGCTCATGCCGACGCCGTGGCCGTAGCCCGTGCAGAAAAAGTCCATGCCGCCGTCGTCGCCGGTCTCCCAGCTCATTTTAGCCGAGCGCAGGGAGAATATTTTTCTCAGCTCGGCGCCGCTTACATCCCTTCCACAGAGCTTAGCCCTGATTATTCGCCCGGACTCGGAGCGGACAGCGTCGGTTATGAGCGCGCCGCCCGACGCGGGGATAGAGGCGGAAGCATCCCAACGGCTGATGGTGTCGCTCACCTCCTCGCGCGTGAAGTGAACCGAGGACGCGAAATTCGGGACCTCGGCCTCGGTCTCCGGGCTCGAAACCGAGCGCAGATAGGGCATTACGGCGCGGAATACGTTTTCGCTGTCCTCGGTGAAGGCGTCGGAGGAGGAATGGAAGGCCGCTAAGATGGCTTCGCCGCCGAAGCTCAGACAGAGAGACTCCGTATCCGCGACGGCGTCCTTGACCCTTGTGTAAAGCGTATCGAACGCGCCGCCCCATTTTTCGCGCAGCGCCTCCTCGCTGAGCCATGCCTCGCAGCAGGAGGGGTCAGAGCAGATGCAGCCGCCGTGAACGCCGGAGGAAATACGGTACAGCGTATAGCTGCGCGCGGCGACTGCCTGCGCCTTGAGCGCTTCTGCCTCGAATGACGCGGGCATCTCCGCTGCGACCACGCCGACTATGTACTCTTCGAGCGGGATGGAAACGCACTTATCCCCGTCCAGAAGCTGTATGAGCCGTTCGGGAACGGAAGGGGCCTCCGCAAACGGCTCTGCGGATACCGGGGGCTCGGGTGTCGCCGCGGAAAACTCACCGCCTGCCGAAAACGCCCCCTTTCCGGCAAAGCCGAGGGAGGCTGCGGGAACGGAGAGCGCAGCTAAAAACGAAATGAGCAAGGTCCTTGCCATGTTTTTCAAAATGCACACTTCCTTTTTTCAAATTAGGTGCTATAATATAAATTGTGTTATTATTTATACGCGGCGGGCTTGTCTAAAAAAGCCTATTCGCCGCAGGAGGCATATATGAAGAAATTTTCCGTGTTTTTTACGCTCCTTACGATCGCGCTCGGCGCGGCGGGCGCCGTCTTGCATAAATTCCAGATGCTTACAGCGATAGAAACGCAGACGGGTCTGCCTGTTGTAAACGCCCCGATAAGCATTTTTACGGCGGCGTTCTCCCTTCTCGCGGTGGTGCTCTTTATCTTGCTGTCGCAGCTTTTGAAGCACAAGGACGTCGAGCCCGTTTATGACGAGGCGCTGGATCCCGGAAACATTATCCCGACGATAATCTCCTTCCTCATGATAGGCGTTGCGGGTTTTGGCGCGTATAAATGCTATACGATGGGCATAGGCGTCCGCTGTACGGAGATAGCCGTTTGGATTCTCGCGGGAATGGCTATGCTTGCCGGAATTGCGTTTTTCGTCATGTCGCTTTTCTCATTTTTGCGGCGCAGCGGCGCGGAAACCATGCTTTGCTCTGTGGTTATCATCCTTTTTGTGTGCTACTGGCTCGTCCTTGCTTATAAGGAAAACTCCGCCGACCCGGTTATGATAAAGTTTATTTACGAGTTCCTCGGGCTATGCGCGGCGGCTCTCGCGACGTATTACATGGCGGGTTATGCCTTCGGTTCCTCTCGCCCGAGAACGACGGTCGCCGTCTCCGCCATCGCCGTTTATTTCTGCGCCATGAGCATTCCCACGGCGTCCTGCGAGGCGTTCAGATATTTCTACATCTTTATACTCGTTCAGATATGCCTTTCAATGTTCCTTCTTATCTGGAACCTCAGACCGGCTGAAAAAATCAAGGCCGATAAGGAGACTGAGGGGAACGAAGAGAAAATCGAGGAAGCAGAGAAAAATTACGAAGAAGGGCCTGACGGCGACGAGCTTCCCGAATGAGCGTTTTACCGCAGGGCAAGACCGAAGGAGCATGGGCTTTACCCGGCGGCAATAATAGACTACGGCAAAGGAAAATGAATATGCGTTTTGATTATAGTTTATCGTACTTTGAGTGCCAGAGCTGCACGAGCAGAATCCACTGCAAGGACTGCGTAAAGAAGCTCTATTCCGCGCTTGAGCGCTTCAAGCTCGCGCCAATCGAGGCTGATATTGAAAAATCCAGCCTGTCTGTCGATATGGACGAGGATATGGAGGATGATGTTATCGACGCCCTCGAAAACGTCGGCTTTTTTGCGGAATAACGGATGCTTTCGGATTTTGCCCCTCGCGGAAACGCGAGGGGCGATTTTTTATTATGCAGGGGGATATGGTTGATGCTTGTGCTTTCCGCCCCAAAAAAATATTTTTCAAATTACTATTGACAAAAGGGATAATTAGTTGTATGGTTAGTTACACAAGTAATGAACCAATGAACGGAGGACCGGCTGTGAAAGAATTACTTGACGAAGGCAAGTCCATATATATCCAGATTCAGGAAATGATCGAGACGGACATCCTTCGCGGCGTTCTGCGGGAGGACGAACGCATACCGAGCACGAATGAGCTCGCTAAGCTCTATATCATAAACCCCGCGACGGCGGCGAAGGGCGTAAACCTTCTGGTAGACTCAGGCATATTATTCAAAAAACGCGGAATAGGGATGTTCGTGGCGCCGGGCGCCGCGGAAAAGATACGCACGCAAAGGAAGAAAGCTTTTATGGAAGAGAAAATATCGGAGCTTTTAAACGAAGCGAAAAGTCTTGGAATCAGCAAGGAAGAATTGATCGACATGATCCGAAACGGAGGAACGAAACAATGAGTAAACTTGTTTGCAAGGGCGTAAGCAAAAAGTATAAGGATAAGCTGGCCGTAAAAAACGTAGATCTGACGCTTGAATCCGGCAAGATATACGGCCTCATCGGGCGCAACGGCGCGGGAAAATCCACGCTTCTCTCGCTTATGAGCGCGCAGGCTCCGCTTACTGCGGGCAGCGTCGAGATAGATGGGGAACCGGTTTGGGAAAACCAGAAGAGCCTCAACCGCATCTGCTTTTCACGTGAGCTGAACGTCAGCGGAAATAACGGCATCGCGGGCATGAAGATAAAGGATTACCTCAAAATGGCGGCGCTCTATTATCCGGCCTGGGATGCAGAGCTCGCCGCACGCCTCGTCGACGCCTTTGAAATAGACATCAAAAAACAGATAATGAAGGCAAACAAGGGCATGCTCTCCGCCGTTACGATAACGATTGCTCTGGCGAGCAAGGCGGAGTTCACCTTCCTCGACGAGCCCGTCGCGGGGCTTGACGTTATCGCGAGAGAATACTTCTATAAGGAGCTCCTGAGCGAATTTTCCGAAAGCGGACGCTGCTTCGTCATTTCCACGCATATCATCGAAGAGGCTGCAAACGTCTTTGAGGACGTAATAATCCTCAGAAACGGCGAAATAATCGCAAACGAAAACACGCAGGAGCTTATAGACCGCTGCAAATACGTTTCCGGCCTCGAGGAAGCCGTGAACAAGGCAACGAGCGGCGTCGAGACGCACCACGCGGAAATGATAGGCAGGGCAAAGACCGTCGCGGCGATACTCAGGGGCGGGGAGCACATCGAGGAAAACGAAGATGTCACGGTGAAGCCGATGAGCCTCCAGAACATATTCGTTGCCCTATGCGGAGAGGAAGTACAGCAATGAAGCTTAAAATGTGGCTTTGGGTATCCTTCAAAAATCTCGTTTGGGTTCTTGCGATAAGCGTTTTTTATTCGCTTATGATGAGTACGGAGGAACATCCGATACTTTCAAGACTTGAATTAATGCCCTATTATCTTACGATTGGCGGCTGGATGATACTTTGTGTTCTCAGCGGAGTGAGCCTCTTTTATTATATTCCGCTCAGCGTATCGCTCGGCAGCACGAGAAAAGCCTGTTTCTTTGGCTTGCAGATGATAAAGATTATCCCCTGCGTCATCATCACCGCCCTGTGTTTGGCAATAGCTTGCTTTATAAAAAGCGACGTTACCGCCGGAGTCCTGAAGCTCTTGCCGGTGATATTCATGGTCCTCTTATCGGGCGGTTCCATCGGGGCGATAATAAGCTGCGTCAAGCTCAGGTTCGGTAAGGCAGGCGCGATAATCATGGTTGCGCTTTTTGCGATTATCGGCGGCGTGAACGGCTTCTTCTTGGCGTCGAACGGTAAGTTCAATTTCGCGAAGCTTAATATGGACGGCGACAGCACGCTTACGCTTATAGTCGGGCTCGTAACTTTCGTGCTATTCGCGGGCTCCGTTATAACGCAGTATTTGTCGCTGAAAAAATACGAAGTCAAGCTTATCTGACGGGAGGGCTTCTGTATGCTTAAACAGATTAAAAATGAATTCGTTTCCTGCGGAAAACCGCGCTTAATGATTGTTTTCTTCGTGATAGGACTGTATTTAGTGGGCCTAATCATGGTAAATATTATAATGAGGGTAGACAGTGACCCCGGCGAGTATTTTCCTCTCGCTACGCTTATGGCGGTGATGGCCTACGCCATGGGTACGGCGTTTTTCGACGGTATTTCCTTCGTGCATGATTATCAGCTCGCGATTATTATGGGCTGCACGCGCCGCACGAAGCTCATTAGCCACATCGTTGCCTGCCTTATTAAGTCCGCCGCCGCGCTGCTCGTCATTATAGGGCTCGGCGCGGGGGAGCACGCTTTGTATATGAGTTTTTTTGCCTCCTACGGCATATCTCCCGAACCCGTGCAGTTTTTGAAGCTCGGTTTCTTCCTGCTGTTTCTTATCGTTCCGCAGCCAATCGCGCTCTTTATCGCGGGCGTAAGCTGCCGCTTCAGCAAAAAAGGATATATGGTGCTTTATTTCGTTTTCCTCTTCTTCTGTCTCTTCGGAACGCGCATAGTGCGGTATATAGTGAATAACGCCGAGGGCTCCACGCGCTGGCTTGTGAGCTTGGTGAAGGCGGTTCCGCTTGCCGGATGGATGGGCTTGGGCGCGGCTGTGCTCGTACTGATTGCGGTTCTCGGGACGAGGTGGCTCTATAAGTGCAACGCGGTTCTCGGCTGGAGCTGAATAACTGCTCATGGGATTATTTGAACCGGAAAATGCGGGAAACGGTACAAAACACCGTTTCCCGCCGCTATTTTGAGGCAAAATGAAAGTGCGGAGAAAAAAAGTTTCATTTTCTCCGAATTATTTAGCAAATTAGTCTTGTAAATTGAAGCACATCGTGTTATGATACCACCACACTCAGTATTAAACCTATTTGAAATGAGGGATATTCAATTATGGCTATAAAGAGCGCATATCTTGCAAAAATCTATGAGGGCCTTGCTGCCCGCAACGCTGAGCAGAAGGAGTTCCTTCAGGCGGTTGAAGAGGTTCTCGAAAGCCTCGAGCCCGTTATCGAAGCTCGTCCCGAGCTTGAGAAGAACGGCGTTATCGAGCGCATCGTAGAGCCGGAGCGCATGATTCTCTTCCGCGTTCCCTGGGTTGACGATAACGGCAAGGTTCAGGTAAACCGCGGCTACCGCGTCCAGTTCAACAGCGCGATCGGCCCCTATAAGGGCGGCATCCGCTTCCATCCCAGCGTAAACCTTTCTATCATCAAGTTCCTCGGCTTTGAGCAGATTTTCAAGAACAGCCTTACCGGCCTCCCCATGGGCGGCGGCAAGGGCGGCTCCGACTTTGACCCCCACGGCAAGTCTGACGGAGAGATTATGCGCTTCTGCCAGAGCTTCATGACCGAGCTTTCCCGCCATATCGGCGCTGACCTCGACGTTCCTGCCGGAGATATCGGCGTAGGCGGCCGCGAGATCGGCTTCATGTTCGGCCAGTATAAGCGCCTTCGCAACGAATTTACCGGCGTCCTCACCGGCAAGGGCATCCCCTACGGCGGTTCTCTCGCCCGTACTGAGGCCACCGGCTACGGCCTCTGCTACTTCACCGACGAGATGCTCAAGGCCGCAGGCAAGAGCTTCAAGGGCGCGACCGTCGTCGTTTCCGGTTCCGGCAACGTCGCCACCTACGCCAACCAGAAGGCCACTCAGCTCGGCGCAAAGGTCGTCGCAATGAGCGATTCAAACGGCTACATCGTCGATGAAAACGGCATCGACTATAAAATCATCAAGGAAATCAAGGAAGTCAAGCGCGCAAGAATCAAGACTTATCTTGACTATGTCCCCAGCGCCAAGTACGTTGAGGGCAGCAAGGGCATCTGGACCGTAAAGTGCGATATCGCCCTTCCCTGCGCCACTCAGAACGAGCTTGACCTCGACGGCGCGAAGGCTCTCGTAGCCAACGGCTGCATCGCCGTAGCAGAGGGCGCGAACATGCCCTCCACTCCCGAGGCCGTCGCTTACATCCAGCAGAACAAGCTCCTCTTTGCCCCCGCGAAGGCTTCCAACGCCGGCGGTGTCGCCACTTCCGGTCTCGAAATGAGCCAGAACTCCCTGCGCCTGTCCTGGACCTTCGAGGAGGTCGATGAGCGCCTCAAGAACATCATGAAGAACATCTATGCCAACGCCGCTGCCGCCGCCGAGAAATACGGCTGCCCCGGCAACCTCGTAGCCGGCGCGAATATCGCGGGCTTCACCAAGGTAGCCGACGCCATGCTCGCTCAGGGCATTGTGTGATCGGTTGAAAAGCAGAGCATAATAAATCAAGGCCGAGACGGAAAAGTATCCGCCTCGGCCTCTTTTTTATATAATCCTTATGCTTCGGCGGGGCCGATGCGGCATAATTCCACGCGCCAGCCAATACAATAAAAATGGTACTAATAACCAATTATCGGATACTAGTACAAGGACACAATTTGACTGGAGGTGAGGATATGCATAGCAGGGTGGAGGAGCTGCGATGCCGTGAGGTCATAAACGTATGCAACGGGCACAGAATGGGTTACGTCGAGGACGTAGTCGTGGATATTCTCGACGGCAAAGTTCTTGCGCTCGTCATACCCGGGGAGTGCCGCTGGCTCGGAATGCTCGCGCGCGGCGACGATTATATCATCCCGTGGGAAAAAATAAAGCGTATAGGAGATGATATAATCCTCGTCGAGGTTTCCGGCGAATACAAACGCGAAAAACATAAACGCCGCTTGTGGTGCTGAACACAAGCGGCATATTTATGATGCATATTGTTATCTTTCCTCTCGGAAATACGACAGACCGAGGCTTGCCGGAGGCTGGTTCTCGCGCTTTTTGCGGAAGCTTACAAAGACGAGGACAACTATGGTGACAATGTACGGCACCATCTGGATAAGCTGCGTCGCGTAATTCGGCAGCGTGATGCCGAGGATCGTGGGCAGATAATTGTACAGCCAGTAGAAGAAACCGAAAAGGTATGCGCCCCAGATGATGTTCAGCGGCTTCCACGTTGCGAATATTACGAGCGCGACGGCGAGCCAGCCGAGCGCTTCAATGGAGTTGGCGGTAGACCATGTTCCGTAGCCGTAATCGAGGACGTAGTATACCCCACCCAGGCCGGTGATGCCTGCGCCGAGGCAGGTCGCGAGGTATTTATATTTTTCGACGTTTATGCCCGCGGCGTCCGCCGTTGCCGGGTTTTCGCCCACGGCGCGGAGGTTCAGGCCGGTTTTCGAGCGATAGAGAAATTTGTGGATTATAACCGCGCAGACTATCGCCGCGTAAATCATAAAGCCGTAGGAGAAGAAAATGTCGCCAAAGGCGCCGAGCTCGCTGAGGAAAGGAATCTTTGCCGTGAAGATGGAGTTGGCGAAAACGGCCTTGACGGAGGTGCCGCCGCCGAGAACGCGGACGCCGAAGAAATTGGCGACGCCCATTCCGAAGATGGTGATGGCAAGACCCGTGACGTTCTGGTTCGCGCGCAGGGAAATGGTGAGGAAGCTGTAAATGAGGCCGCCGAGCGCCGCCGCCGCGAAAGCGCATAGGAGCGCGATCAGTATACACAGGGCAAAGTTCGGCGTGACGACGGAGTTTTCGTAATAATACGCCCCGGCAAAGCCCGCGAAGCCTCCGAGAAACATTATTCCGGGAACGCCGAGATTAAGGTTTCCGGCCTTTTCGGTGATTATCTCGCCGAGCGAGGCGAACATTATTACCGTTCCGAACCAGATAGAGCGGTTTATCCACGCAATCAGAGTGGCCATTTAGTTCGCCTCCTTTGCTGCTTTAGATCTGAAAATGAGCCTGTAATTGATAAAAAATTCGCTGCCGAGGATGAAGAAGAGGATGATGCCCGTGATTATTGAGGCAGCATAGTCGTTCAGCGTAGTGTAGGCGGAGGCTATCTGCGCGGCGCCGTTTTCGAGGAAAATGAGCACGAAGGAAATGAGCGCCATGTAGAAGGTGTTGAATTTTGCCAGCCATGC
>JAEEUX010000310.1 GCA_016290695.1 Oscillospiraceae bacterium | reverse complement strand
TTGCGTCGATAGCGGCGTAAGAAGCAGCGATTTTATCGCAAAGCTCCTTCATGGGCGCATGAGGGTCGGCTTTAAAATACTCATAATAAAGCTTGCCTATCTCAAGACTTGCCTTTCTTATATTATCCTTTTCTGCAAGGATATCTGCGTTAAGTACGCCGATTCTGGCTACGGTTTTCGTCTTTTCCGCGGCGCTTTTTGCAAAGACAGAGGCTTTTCCGGCAATGAGCTCAGCCTTTTCTGCGGCTTTCTTTCTGAATTCTTC
This sequence comes from Oscillospiraceae bacterium, assembly GCA_016290695.1. Taxonomy (GTDB): domain Bacteria; phylum Bacillota; class Clostridia; order Oscillospirales; family Oscillospiraceae; genus RGIG6375. Next base: position 1,842 of record JAEEUX010000310.1, on the reverse strand, counting down.
AAAACTTGCCATAGTTTATATATCCTCCTTTTGATCATCTTTTTCGGGGTCTCTATTATTATCATCCGCAACCCCGGCGTCAGGCGCCGTAATGTCGGTTTCGGAAGATTTTTCGCTTAATGCATCATCAGCATCCGGGTCCGTCCCATGGCGGAGAAGGCGCAGCGCGTCGGAAAAATCCTCTGCTTCTGCGTTGAGCCTGAGCTCCGTAAGCGGGACGCTTTCCGCTGCCTTGCTCTGCTCGAGAACGAAATTTTTAATATCGCGGTTTACCCAAAGGTCCTCCGGCTCGGGGTTCTTGGCTATCCTGACGTAAAGCGCAATGCCTATGCCGAGGATAACGGAAAGCAGCGCGACAAGCTGGGAAACTCGAAGATTAGTCCCCGGTATATAGAGGCTGTCTGTTCTGAGACTCTCTATGAACACACGTCCGAGGCCATACCATGCTATATAAAGCAAGAAAAGCTCCCCGTCGAACTTGCGTTTTTTCGAGTAGAAATGGAGAATTATGAAGCCTATTACGTTCCACATGCTTTCATAAAGAAAGCATGGATGGTAATAAAAGGTACCATATTCGTTCGTAAGGCCCATTCTCCATGCGACGGCGGTTTTAACGCCGTAAGCTTCGCGGTTTACGAAATTTCCCCAGCGGCCTATCGCCTGCCCGATAAGAAGTCCCAGCCCGCCGATATCCGCGACGACGCTGAAGCGAACCTTCTTCACCTTGGAGAAAACCACCGCGCCGAGAACCGCGCCGATTATGCCACCGTAAATAGCCAATCCTCCGTTCCATATCTTGAAGATATTCACGGGTGCGTCCTTATAATCATCCCAACTGAATATTACATAATATGTACGCGCGCCGATGATTGCCAGCGGCACGGCAAAAATGAGAAGGTCTATAATATTATCCTGCGTGAGACCGAACTTTTTCGCGCGAGCCATCCCGTACAGCACCGCAAGGGCAAAGCCCACCGCGATTATAACGCCATACCAGTGAATAGTAATTCCGAGGACGGAAAACGTGGCCGGAAAGTTTATGGAAAAAACCTCACCGAGGACAGGAAAGCTGATAGCGGCATTACTCATTCAAATTTCGCACCCTTTATGTAAACCGTGGCGGCGCCTGCGCCGCAAGCATGTCTTTTATGCTGGTGCTTATCATTATTACACATTTTCTTTCGTTAATCAAGCCCCACGCGCTCATATTCACGGAATATTAACTATTTATGTAAACGCTGAATAAAACATCAGCGTTTTGCGTATTTGTTCAGAACATCCTCACCCAGTATGCTGAGTCGGACGCCGCTGCCTTTCCACTCCTTCGGGAAGCGCGGCTCGGCTATGAAAACACCGCCCTCACGCCTCACTCCGAAAAGCTCCTCAATAACAGCCCGCAGGAACCAGCCGGAAGATCCCGTGTACCAGCTCCAGCCTCCCCTGCCCTGATGCTGCGGGTTAGTGTAAATATCCGCAGCGAGGACGTAAGGCTCCGCCATATAGCGTTTCTGCGGGTGGGACGCGGGCAGCACGGCGCGAAGGATGTTCCAGCCCTTGTCTGCCTCGTCTATCCGCAGCAGTGCCATCGCGAGCCATATCGCCGCGTGAGTGTACTGTCCTCCGTTTTCGCGCACTCCGGGGAGGTAGTTTTCGATATAGCCCGTCTCTCTCCACGCGCCGGAAAAGGGCGGCGTAAATAGGCTTACGGTCTCGTTTTTCTCGTCGTAGAGCATATCGTAGGCGGCGAGGACTGCCTCGTGCGAACGTTCCGGTGAGCCAAAGCCGGAGAGCACGGAAAAGCTCTGGGCAATCGAGTCTATGCGGCAGGAGCGGCTCTTGTTG
>JAEEUX010000309.1 GCA_016290695.1 Oscillospiraceae bacterium | reverse complement strand
GATATCCTCGGTGATGCGGATATCGCTGCGGCAGACGAGAACGTCCGGGCGGATGCCTATGCTCAGCAGCTCCTTTACGGAATGCTGCGTTGGCTTGCTCTTAAGCTCGTCCGAGCCCGGTATCTGGACGATGAGAGAAACGTGGATAAAGAGGACGTTGCCGCGCGGCTGCTCATTGGCGACCTGGCGTATCGCCTCGAGGAAGGGCTGGCTCTCAATGTCGCCCACCGTTCCGCCGATTTCGGTGATGACGACGTCTACATCGTCGGAAGCGAGGCTGTAAATGTGGCTTTTGATTTCGTTCGTGACGTGGGGGATTACCTGAACCGTCGCGCCGAGGTAATCGCCGCTGCGCTCGCGGTTGAGGACGTTCCAGATGACCTTGCCGGAGCTGACGCTGGAGTTGCCGGTGAGGCTTTCGTCCACGAAGCGCTCGTAATGCCCGAGGTCAAGGTCAGTCTCCGCGCCGTCGTCGGTGACGAAGACCTCTCCGTGCTGGTAAGGACTCATGGTGCCGGGGTCGACATTATAATAAGGGTCGAATTTCTGGATGGTAACGCGCAGGCCCCTCTGCTTGAGAAGCCTTCCCAATGAAGCCGCGCAGATACCCTTTCCGAGGCCGGAAACAACGCCGCCCGTAACGAAGATGAATTTAACCGCCATATCCTTAGTACCTCTCTCTGTTATTTTCGGGAGCCTCCGGCGAGCCTCGGGCTTCCCGTTTCATGAGCATATTCGTAAGCTGTTTTTGCTTTGCATTCTAATCTATTATGATACCGCTTCCTATGCTTTCTGTCAAGAATTTAAGGTTATGTAATAGCGTATAAAATCATGGCGCCGTTTCCTACGTTATGAACGCAAATTCACAATTTCCCGCCGCCTGCGAAAGAGGTCTTTGTAAATCTAATTGCAAGGGTTGTAAAATTAAATGTTTACTTTATTCGACATTTACTTTTACATTTAATAATTTTGAAATCACGTCGTAAAGTCCGTTTTATTGGACAGTTAAAGAGTTACATTATAGTCACAAGGGGCGGCACGGAGCCAATACCGCGCCAAATAAAAAGACGAAAGGACACGAAAAATATGAAGACGAACAAGCATACGGTGTTTGCAAAGCTTATGGATTATCTGAGAGTTATCGGCCTTATATGCCTCATAGGGAGCATGGAACCTCTGGCTAACCTGCTGATTAAATGAGGGAGCGCTCCGGCTCACAGGCAAGCCTCGGGCGAACATTTTGCGGCGCAGCCATGTTGCTGCGCCTTCTTTTTTGGAGAAATAGATATTTGACAATGCGACTGCGGTAATGTACTATATAAATATAGGCAAATACAATTATTCCTCTTTTTCAAAACGGAGGAAAAAATAAATCGATTTTACAGAAAGGTGAGGTAATTTATCATGCCATGTGATTATTCCGTAAAGGCGCCGATACTGTACGGAGTCGGAGCGATAAAGCTCCTCGGCGAGAGAATAAAGGGCTTCGGCGCGAAGAAGCCTATGCTTATCTGCGACCCGAACCTCGCGCCCGAGACCTATGACAAGGCCGTCGAGAGCGTTAAGGCCGCAGGGCTCGATTACGTCCTTTTCAAGGAAACGAAAAGGGACGCGCCTATCGAGGTCATAGATATCTGCGGCGAAATCGCACTCAGGGAAAAGGCAGACTGCCTTGTGGGCATTGGCGGCGGCAGCACGCTCGACACGGCGAAGGCCACCTCTATTCTTCTGAGCCATCCCGGCCCGATAAAGCAGTATATCCTCGCTAACCCCATCCAGATGCAGGTGAACGTTCCCGTCATCCTCCTGCCGACTACTGCGGGAACCGGCAGCGAATGCACGAAGGTTGCCGTCGTCAACCGCACGGACCTCAACATGAAGTGGAGCGTTTTCATTTCGCTCGCGCTCGCGATAATTGACCCTGAGCTTACGCTTTCTCTGCCCCCGTATGAAACGGCGTATACCGGCATGGACGCGCTTTCCCACGCCATCGAGGGCATAACGAGCAATAACCCCAACCCCCTGTCCCATGCCTGCGGCATAGACGCGATAAGCAAAATTAGCCGCAATCTTCTCACCGCGTATCACGACGGCTCTAACCTTGCCGCGCGC
>JAEEUX010000064.1 GCA_016290695.1 Oscillospiraceae bacterium | reverse complement strand
GGAGCGGTAAATACATTGCAGTACTACGCCGCGGCGTCTCCCGTCCGGCACAAAAAGGAGCACGACGGCAAGCCCGAGCAGATAGATTACCGCTATCATCCCGAGCGAATACCATATCATAATCCAGTTTATCGCGCCGAGACCATCGACGTTATAGATATTGTAAAACAGCAGCACGGGGAGGCAGACGCGGAAAACAAGCTTGCTGCCCGAAGAAAGGAAGCCGTCGGAGAGCATGCCGCCGCGCCGGAGAAGCCAGCCGAGAATGATGATGAGTATTATCGGCAGAACAGCGTTTAGAGAATAGACAAGAACGCCTGTCATTGCGGCGGCCTCCCTTCGTGAGTTTTGCTTGTGTTTATGCCGTTTTGCCCGTCAGGGCTGGAGGCTTGTGAGATTGGGGCTGTTTTTGATCGTAGTGAAGCTGGAGTCTACGTATTCCTTGATTTTTTCGGGAGTACAGAGCTGAATGTAGTCCTTGAAAACGGTGTAATTAAACTTTAGGAGCTCGTATTTCTCCGAGATAACGGAAAGCTCCGCTTCGTTGTAAATATTGTCGGCGGAAGCCTCGCTGATGGCCGCGGCGAGAGCGTTTGCATCGTTAAGTCCGTTCATGACGGTCTCGACGTAGGTTCCGTAAAGCTTCTTGAAATTGCCGTATTCGGCGTTTATAACGAGGAAGCTCATGCCGAGGTCGACATTGCCGGGGTTAGCGTTCCTCTCGGTGGTTATGGTTTCGAGAGTCTGGCGGGCAGTTTCGTCCACGATAAGATAATAGGCGTAGCCCTCCTTGAAATAATCGCTCGCGTCGGTATAATTTTTAACGAGGCTGCTCGCGTCGGCGATTATCTGCTCGGGGGAAACGGCCTCGGGGACATTCGATAGAAGGACGGTCTTGTTCGCGCCGTCCCAGTCTATCTCAGCACCGAAAAGCGAGCTGATTGCGCGGACGGGAAGGTAGGTCGTGCCGTTATAGAGGAAGGGCTCTACGGGTTCGCCGTTTGCGTCAGTGGGGTTAAAGAGCTCGTCGTTAAAATATATGCCTACGCCTGTGTAGATATTAAGAGAAACGGATGCGAAGCTGTAGGGCGAGCCCGCCTGCTTCGGCTGGTAAACGGAGACGGGCAGGGGTTTGTTGTCATGCAGACCGAGATAGACGACCTTGTTGGCGTCGTCCCACATGATGCCGGTGGAGAAAAGACTGCTCACCGCGCGGACGGGGAGGTAAGTCGTGCCGTTATAAAGAAAAACGTCAACGGCGTCGCCGTTAGCATCGCAGGGGACGAACTCCGTTCCGTCGATGGTGATTTTTATGCCGGAATTAACGTCGGCCTTCTTGGAACTAAGCTCAGCCGCGCCGGCGCCGAGCGCGAGAACGGAGGAGATGAGCGCAAAAACGAGGACGAATGAAAAGCCGCGCTTGAGAATAGTAATTTTCATGTTGGTAAAAACTCCTTTCGAGTTGTTTTGAGGTTCTAACGATAAATATTCTTGCATTCTGCCGCCTCTATTTTACAATTTTTTCGCAGAGATAGCAAGAGAAAGATTGACAAAGGGAAAGGGGCGGCCTTAATATGTATTGCGGGCGTGAGCTGCGCCCGTCTTTGGGAGGTATTTATGAGAAAGCTTGGGTTTTATGAGCTTGCTTTTACGTTTATAGGCTGCTTCCTCGGCGCGGGCTTCGTTTCCGGGCAGGAGCTGTGGCAGTTTTTCGGGAGCTTCGGCGCTGCGGGTATTTTCGGCGCGGCGGCGGCTATGCTCGTCATGTGCCTTTTCGCGGCGCTGCTCATGCGCATAACGCGCGCCACGGGCGTGACGGAGCTTGACCGTATGCTCTTTTTCTCGGAGCACCGCGTGCTTGGGACCATCCTCGTCATCGCGGAAATATCCTTCATGTTCGATATTTACGTCGTCATGCTCGCCGGGGCGGGCTCGCTTGTGGAGCAGCTTACAGGGCTTGGCTGGACGAAGCCGGCGTTCAGCTTCGTTTTCGCGGCCGTCGTAACGGCGGCGTCGCTTGCCGGAATCGGCGGCATAGCGCGGGTCTTCGCGCGGGTGATGCCCTTTTTGCTCGCCCTCGCGATAGCCATTTCCACGGCGGCGGTTATCAAATCCGGAGGCGTCAGCTTCGGCGCGGCGGCGAGCGATAATCCGCTGCTTGCGAATATGCCCGCGGCGGCGCTGAGCTTCGTGTCGTATAATTTTTTCTGCGCGATAGGCTTTATCGGCTCGCTCGGCTCGCTTGCAAAGTCCGGGCGCGGGATATTCGGCGGCGCGGCGCTCGGGGCGCTGCTCATGTTCCTTATGGCTCTGGCGCTCGTTTCGTCGATGACGGCGCTGCCGGACTCTGTCGCGGCGGAACTGCCGATGATAGAGGTGAGCGCGGCGGTGCATCCGGCGCTCAAGTATATTTACGCGCTGCTGCTGCTTTTTGCGATGTTCAGCGCGTCGATGTCCGTTTTCCTGCCGATCCCGGACTATTTTGCACGCTTTGCGCCCGTGCGGCGGAGGAAGACGGCGTTTGCATGCCTGCTCAGTCTCGCGGCGTGGGCGGCGAGCGGCCTCGGCTTCAGCCGCCTTATAGGCACGCTTTTCCCTGTTTACGGCTACCTCGCCGTGCTCGTTCTGGCGCTCGTTATAGTGCAGAGCGTGCGGCTGCGTAAAATTGACAGAAATACTGAAAAATGATATACTGAGGACATAAATTACAAGGGGGATACCGTCATGGCATTTGATTCCAAGACCTTTTACGACGAGCTTGATTCCTATTATTCAAAATACGACAACGCCGCCACGGAAAAATTCCTTTTAAACTGCCTGGAAAACGTGGAAAGCTCCGTTTACCTCGCCTCCGGCTGCTGCTCATGCGGCGACGGGGATTGCTCCGACGATAAGGAGCTGAGCGAGGGTGAGCGCGACTGGATAATCACTCGCAGCCAGGGGCTCATCGCCGTTCTCAACGAGCTTGCCTGCTTCTATCGCGGGCTCGGCCGCTGGGAGGACTGCATGAAGAATTTCGACAGGCTGCGCAAGGAGATGGAGTCCTGCGGCCTTGAGGAAACGGAAAATTACGCCCTCGTCACGTTGAACCTTGCCGGCGCGTACCGCCTTATGGGCAAGTTTGATGAGGCGCTCGGCGCGTTCGTCAAGGCGGGGAAGCTCATCGAGAAAAGCGGCGACCCTTACGCGCTTTCGAGCCTTTATAACAACACCGGTCTTGTCTATCAGGACATGAAGGAATTTGCCCGCGCGGCGGAGAGCTTTGAAAAGGCCATCGAGCTAATGCCCAAGACGCCGGAGAACGAGGCCGAGATAGCCACGAGCCACAATAACCTCGCCATGGCCTATTACGGCGCGGGCGAGCAGGAGAAGGCCGAGGCCGCGCTTGAAAAGGCGCTGGACATATTCTCGCGCATCGACGGCGGCATGAACCCGCATTACGCGGGCGGCCTGAACACAAAGGCGCTCTTTGCCTTCAATAAAAAGGACTACGCGGAGGCGGTGAAGCTATTCGAGCAGGCCGTCGAGAAAACGCGGCTCATTTTCGGCGAAAACCACGAGTTCGTGATAGGCTGCCGCAACTGCGCGCTTGCCTATTCCCGCCTCGGCGACAAGGCCGGGGAGGAGAAATACACCAAAATGGCGGACGAGGCCGAGGCGAAGCTGGGCTGATGGTCTGGCGGGTGTGTTTTAGATGAGTATGCATGTCGGGCGCTTCCTGTGAAGCGCCCGATGTTTTTGCCGGGGAGCGGGGAAAATGCAATATGTCTGCGGCGCAGCAATGCGGGCCATGCCTGTGCCGGCGCAAAAAAAGATGGCAGCTATACAACTGCCATCCTTTGTTATACAATATGGAAAAAAGAAAATCACACCGCGCGGGTGACCTTGCCGCTGCGCAAGCATCTGGTGCAGGCATAGACATGGCGGGGGGTACCGTCGATCATAGCCTTTACTCTCTTGACATTGGGCTTCCAAGTTCTGTTGGAGCGTCTGTGAGAGTGGCTCACTTTGATGCCAAAGGCAACGCTTTTTTCGCAAAATTCGCACTTAGCCATAATTCGCACCTCCTTGCCGGGCGGCTTTGCGGTAATTTATGAAAAATTACTCTTTACAAAGAGCAGTATTTAATATAACATTCTTTTTGAGAAATTGCAAGAACTTTTTTGATTTTATATGGAAAAAACTTTCTTTTAAGCCTCAGAGGTGTGCCATTTGAAGGAATTCATCATCGGAAAAAACGACGCGGGCCAGCGGCTTGACCGCTTCGTGGACAAGGCTGCGCCCCTGCTCCCGGCCTCGCTCGCGCAGAAATACATCCGCATAAAGCGCATAAAGGTAAACGACAAGGGCGCGCCGCGCGATTACCGCCTCAGCCTGGGCGACAACGTGAAAATGTATATAAACGACGAATTTTTCGCCAGGCCCAGCGAGGAAAACGCCTATCTGAAAATCGCCAGGCCCCGCTTCGACATCGTCTACGAGGACGAAAACATCCTCCTTGCCGACAAAAAGCCCGGCATGCTCTGCCACAGCGCCGAGGGCTACGATTATAATACGCTCATAGCCAACATCCAGAGCTACCTCTACCAGAAGGGCGAATGGCGCCCCCGCGAGGAAAATTCCTTCACTCCCGCGCTCTGCAACCGCATAGACCGCAACACCGGCGGCATAGTCATCGCGGCGAAAAACGCCGCCGCGCTGCGCATTATGAACGACAAGATCCGCGCCCGGGAGATAGACAAGCTCTATCTCGCCGTCGTGCGCGGCGAAATGCGCCCCCGCGAGGGCCGGCTCGAGGGCTATATCTTCAAGGACGCGGTGAAAAACCGCGTCTACGTCCGCGACAAGTCCGAAAAGGGCGCGAAAAGCGCCGCGACGGAGTACCGCACGCTCTGCGTCAAGGGCGGGCTCTCCCTCGTCGAATGCCGCCTCCTCACCGGCCGCACGCACCAGATACGCGCCCAGTTCGCCGCCGCGGGTCATCCCCTGCTCGGAGACGGAAAGTACGGCGTGCAGAAGGGCGGCGTCGGCGCGGAGGAAAAAGGGCAGTTATTGTATTCCTACAAGCTCACTTTTTCGTTCAAAACCCCCGCGGAGAGCCTTGAATATCTGCGCGGAAGGAGCTTTGAAGTCCAAAACATACCCTTCGTCAAAAAATATTTCGATAATTGTGAAAAATAACATTGACAAGACACCTAAAACCCATTATATTTACATCACTTGCTTTGCTTGATTTTTTCCCTTCATACATCCCGAAAATGCTCGGAAATACTCTATAGTATTCCCTGCGCTTTTCGGATCGTCTGAAGAAAAAACTCTGCGCAAATGGTGGGGTGGGGTGTTTTCGCTCCCCTTTCAGGGGAGCTGTCGAGGGCGCAGCCCGAGACTGAGAGGTAAGCCCGCCGCAGCGTTTTCGCTCCCCTTGGATAAGGGGAGCTGGCGCGAAGCGCCTGAGAGGTCGTATATTTGCGGAACGCTGAGGACAGCGTTCCCTACCGAACAAGCAGCAATCATCGAACATTGCACAAATGGCAGGTGCCCTGCCGGGGGCAAGCTCCGGCCCACATTGCTGCCGACCACAGTATGCGCCACACGAAAACGAAGGTTATGTAAACCAACATTAATATATAAACAAAAAATAAGGCAGTGCGGGACGCTCAGCAAGGCGTACCGTGCGCCGGAATGTGAACGGGGGAGGATAAATGTCCAAAGAGCTCATACGCCTTTCGGGAGTTTCCGTGGCGTTTGATGGTGAAATCGTTTTAGACGATATGAACATTCATTTTAACGATAAGGAATTCCTTACATTGCTCGGTCCCAGCGGCTGTGGGAAGACGACGACTCTGCGCATAATAGGCGGTTTTCTCGTGCCCACGGCGGGGGATGTTTTTTTTGATAACGTGAGAATAAACAATGTGCCTCCGCACAAGCGGCAGGTGAACACGGTTTTCCAGAAATACGCTCTGTTTCCGCACTTGAACGTATTTGAAAACATCGCCTTCGGCCTTCACCTCGTCCGCCCGAAGCTTTCCAAAAAGGAAATTCACGACAGGGTCATGGAAATGCTCGAAATAGTGAGCCTCAAGGGTTTTGAAAACCGCTCTGTCTCCCTCCTTTCGGGCGGCCAGCAGCAGCGCGTAGCGATAGCCCGCGCGCTTGTGAACAGGCCCCGCGTCCTGCTTCTGGACGAGCCGCTCGGCGCGCTCGACCTGCGTTTGAGGAAGGATATGCAGAACGAACTCAAGCGCATCCAGCAGGCTATGGAGATCACATTTATATATGTTACGCACGACCAGGAGGAGGCTCTCGCCATGTCCGATACGGTCGTCGTTATGAACGAGGGCAAGATCCAGCAGATAGGTACCCCGGAGGATATCTACAACGAGCCGGAAAACGCCTTCGTAGCCGATTTCATCGGCGAGAGCAACATCGTGGACGGCTTCATGTGCGCCGACAAGGTCGTTGAGATTTTCGGGCGCAAATTTGAATGCGTGGACGGAGGCTTTGCGCCCAACGAGCCGGTGGACGTCGTTATCCGCCCCGAGGACGTGGACATAGTCCCCGAGAAGGACGGTATGCTCACAGGAACCGTCACGAACATCACCTTCAAGGGCGTCCACTACGATATTATCGTAGACTTCAAGGGCTTCAAATGGCTCATCCAGAGCACCGACCCCAGCCCCGTCGGCGCGAAAATCGGCATAAAAATAGACCCCGACGGCTTCCACATCATGAAAAAGAGCCGCTATTCCGGCATGTTCGGCGACTATAGCTCCTATTCCGCCGAGTATGACGAGATAGGCGACCTTGAGTATGAGCCCTCAGAGAATGAGGCGGAGCTCGAGGAGGAAATGCGGTATGACTTCTAAGACCCGCTTTCTCTCCATCCCCTACGTCGTATGGATGGCGATTTTCGTAGTCGTGCCGATAATAATGGTCGTGGTCTACGCCTTCACGGCGCACGACGGCTCGTTCACCGTGGATAATTTCCGCGGGATGACGGACTATATCTCCGTCTTCGGGCGCTCCTTCTACCTCGCGCTTATCGCGACGGTGCTTTGCATCATCCTCGGCTACCCGCTCGCGCTCGTGCTTTCGCGCGAAGGGCCGAGGCTCCAGCGCGTTTTCGTGATGCTCATTATGCTCCCGATGTGGATGAATTTCCTGCTCAGAACCTACGCATGGATGTCCATTCTCGAGGACACCGGCCTTCTCAACGCGCTTCTCACGAAGCTCGGCCTGCCCCCGATAAAGATAATCAACACCTCCGGGGCCGTCGTGCTCGGCATGGTTTATAACTACCTGCCCTTCATGGTGCTGCCCATCTATTCCGTCGTCTCAAAGCTTGACCGCAGGCTCGTCGAGGCGGCCGAGGATCTGGGCGCGAACCCCTTCATGGTGTTTTTAAAGCTCATTTTCCCGCTGAGTCTGCCGGGCGTCCTTTCCGGCATAACGATGGTTTTCGTCCCCTCGGTAAGCACCTTCGCCATATCCCAGCTTCTGGGCGGCAGCAAGAACCTCCTGCTGGGCGACCTTATCGAGATGCAGTTCCTAGGCTCGGCCTATAACCCGCACCTCGGCTCCGCGATAGCGCTCGTGATGATGATAATCGTCGTTATCTGCATGTACGTCATGAACAAATTCGGCGAGGGCGAAGAAACGGCGGTGGTGCTATGATGAGGAAAAGAAGAAGCACCGTCATAAGCCGTATTTTCCTCGCGGTTATATTTATTTTCCTCTACGCGCCCATTTTCGTGCTCATAACCTTCTCCTTCAATTCCTCGAAGAGCCGCACGCAGTGGGCGGGCTTCACGCTCGACTGGTACGCCGAGCTTTTTAACGATGCGTCCATCATGAACGCCTTTTCGACGACGCTGCTCGTTTCCCTGCTCGCCGCCGCCATTGCCACCGTTTTCGGAACCGTTACGGCCCTCGGCTTCTATTGCCTGCGTAAACGCTGGCGCAGCCCGCTCATGGCGGTGAACAACATCCCGCTCACGAACGCCGACATAGTCACGGGCGTTTCGCTGTGCTTGCTGTTTGTGTTCTTCGGCTCGCGGCTGAAATTCAACCTCGGCTTCGGGACGCTCCTCGTCGCGCACATCACCTTCAATGTTCCCTACGTCCTGCTTTCCGTAATGCCGAAGCTATACCAGCTCGACCGCAGCCTTATCGACGCGGCACAGGACCTCGGCTGCACCCCGGCGCGCGCGTTTCTGAAGGTCACGGTGCCGGAGCTCATGCCCGGCATAATAAACGGCGCGATAATCGCCTTCACCATGTCGATAGACGATTTCGTAATAAGCTACTTCACCGCCGGCTCCACCGTGAGCACGCTGTCCATGACCATCTACGCCATGACGCGCCGCCGCGTTACGCCGAAGATAAACGCGATTTCTTCGCTCCTGTTCGGCGCGGTGCTCGTGCTGCTCATTATCATCAACGTGCGTGAAATACGGCAGGAGGAAGCGAAAAAACGCGCCGAGGCCAAGCTCAGGCAGGGCGCGATGCAGAAATAACGCCGCGAGGCGACATCTTTTAATCGGTTTTAAGGAGGTATTTTTACAAATGAAAAAAATTCTCAGTCTCGCTGCCGTCGCAGCGCTCATTCTCGCCATGTTCTCCGGCTGCGGAAAGGGCTACACCGCCGAAATAAACGTCTGCAACTGGGGCGAATATATAGACGAGACCGTCCTCAAGGATTTTGAGGAGCAGTATAACATAAAGGTCAACTATTCCGGCTTCAACAGCAACGAGGCGCTTTACTCCACGATGAAAAACGGCGGCTCGAATTACGACGTTATCATCCCCTCGGACTACATGATCTCCCGCCTCATAAGCGAGGATATGCTCGAGCCTCTGGACTATTCAAACATCCCCAACTGGAGCCTTATAGGCGAGCGCTACAAGGGCCTTGAGTACGACCCGACGAACAGCTATTCCGTCCCCTACATGTGGGGCACCGTCGGCATCATCTACAACACCTCCGTCGTCACGAAGCCCGTAACGAGCTGGGACGCGCTCTTCGACAGCGATTATTCCGGCCAGATACTCATGTTCGATAACCCGCGCGACGCGCTCGGCATCGCCCTGCTGCACCTCGGCTATTCGCTGAATACGACGAGCGAGGCCGAGCTTGAGGAAGCCTACGGGCTGCTCGTTCAGCAGAAGCCGCTGCTCCAGGCCTACGTCATGGACCAGATCTTTGACAAGTTAGAAAGCGGCGAGGCCGCCATCGGTCCCTACTACGCGGGCGATTTCATCACCATGCACGAGAATAACCCCGACCTCGCCTTCTGCATCCCCGAGGAGGGCACGAACTACTTCGTGGACGCCATGTGCATCCCCAAGGGCAGCACGAAGAAGGAGTACGCCGAGAAGTTCATAAACTTCATGTGCTCCACCGAGGTATGCACGAAGAACATGGACGTCGTCGGCTACGCAAGCGCCAACACCGAGGCTCTTGAAAGCTACATCGCCGACATGGACGAGGATTTCGCCGCGATAATGGCCCCCTCGGACGATGTTCTGGCAAACACCGAGGTCTACACGAACCTCCCGCAGAACGTGCTCGAAAAGTACGACGAGCTTTGGGTAGAGCTGAAAAGCTGATTCCCCGGGAAATAAAAGCGGCGCGGACAGTTTTTGTCCGCGCCTTTTGGTTGCAAAAACCGGCTGCGGCAAATAAGACGCAGCCGGAATATTTTATGCGAGCGCTTCGTCAACCTGGCGCTCAATATCGTTGTAATCCACGTTTTTGGCCAGCGCGATTTCCGAGACGAGGATGCGCTTTGCGCTGCGGAGCATTTTTTTCTCGCCGGTGGAAAGACCTCTGCCGCTTTCCCGCGCCATAAGCCCCTTTACTACGCAGGCGACCTCCATAAGCTCCCCGGTTTTCAGGCGAGCTATGTTTTCGCGGTAACGGCGGTTCCAGTTCTGAATGGAGATTGCCTCAACCTCATGCAGGCGGAAAAGAAGCTCGTCCGCCTGTTCCCGCGAAATGATCCTTCTCAGGCCGATTTCCTCGGAATTTGCTACGGGTATCTTTACGCTGAGGTTGCTTTCACCCGTGGAGAAGATATAGTACCGGCATTCTTCGCCGTCGATTTTTACCGATTCGATCGCTTTTATTATTCCCGCGCCGTGGATGGGATGCACGACTACTTCCCCGATTGTATACATTGTCGCTTCCTTTCGCCGCATTGCTTTTCGTTACATCTCGCCAATATTATACATCAGCTTACATATTTTAGCAAGCGCGTTTTTTCCGCGCGGCGACGAAAAGAAAGCAGGGAAATTGTGAAAATGGCAAGTAATCGCGGGGTTTTGTGGAAATTTACGCCTTGTTCCTGCCCGTATCGAGCGGGAGGAAGACGCAGAGCACGCAGAAAATCACCGAGAGCGCGCCGAAGCAGATGAACATGGCATCGTAATTATTGTCGCCGACGATGTTGCAGATAACGTAGGTCGGCAAAACGACGTTTCCGAGAAGCTGGATAGTGGCGATGAAGCCGCCCGCCGTGCCCGCGTATCTGGGGCCGATTTCCTTGAGTCTCAGCGGGAGCGAGCTGATTATCGGCGTGAAGCCGGAGGTAAGGAAGCCCGTCAGAACGAGGCAGACGACCATGACCGGGATGCTTGTTATCTTCCACGCGAAGGCCAGGCCGAGCGCAGCAAGCACGCCGCCGCCTATCATCCAGAGCTTGGGCTTTTTGAAAAGCGTGGACAGCAGCGGGGAAAGCAGGCAGCCCGCCATGCCGCCGAGCGTTATGCACATTCCGCAGAGCGAGGCCGTTTCCCTCTCTACGCCGCGGGACATGAGCGCCGTCGGCAAAAACTGCGTGGAGGCGACGGCCGCCGTGCAGAGGCAGAGCATGCAGGAGGCCGAGATCCATACGCCCTTGCTCCCGGCGCAGGTTTTTATACAGGTGGCAAGGTCGAGCTTTT
>JAEEUX010000308.1 GCA_016290695.1 Oscillospiraceae bacterium | reverse complement strand
GTTGGCTTCGTATATGTTAGTCACCTGGAGGCAGTCGCCTATCTGCGAGAAAAGCGGAGCGCAGGCGGAGAAGGCAGCAGCTTCCTCGCAAAGTCCCACCCTGCCGAGGGCGCGAACCACTGTGTCCGCCGGGTAAGTCGCCTCGCCCTCGGGTATCTGGCACTTAACGCCCTCCTTCGTTATCAGAACCGCGCGGGAATTCGTATGCGCGACGAGGCCCTTTTCCGCGATTTCGCGGTTAACAGCCATCTCGTGAACGGAGTTATCCCCGCAGTTGAGCTTCGGGCCCATCTCGACAATCTCCACCTTTTTGCCGAGACTCATTAGGTATAGGCTCAGCTCTATCCCGACGAGGCCGCCGCCGAGAATTACCGTCTTTTCGCCGAGCGCCTCGGGGTGAAGGTAAGCGTACTCCGCGTCAAGTACGTTTTCGCCGTCTATGCCCTCGATGGGCGGAACAAGAGGCTTTGAGCCGATGGCGGCGATTATCGCGTCCGGCTTCATCCGCTCGGCATCGTCAGGCGTGAGAGTCTTATTCAGGAGCACCCTGACGCCGGACTCGTTTATCCTGCGTATCTGGTTTTCGATGTATTCATGCAGGTGAAGCTTGAACGGCACCTTCTCCTCGCAGAGAAGGACGCCGCCGAGACGCCCGGTCTTCTCCACGAGCGTTACCTCATGTCCCCGGCGTGAGGCCGTAAGCGCGGCCTGCATTCCGCCGATACCGCCGCCGAGGACAAGAACCTTCTTGGGCTTTATAACGTGCAGCGGCTCGGTGACGTATTCCCTTTCTCGGCCTATCTGCGGGTTTATCGCGCAGGAATACTGCCCGGTCGCCATAAGGCCGGAGAAGCACTTGAAGCACCTAATGCACTTGTCTATATCCTTTTCGTTGCCCGTGCGTGCCTTGTTCGGGAGGTCGGGGTCAGCCGTGAGGCCCCGCGCGAGGTTCACGATGTCGGCCTTGCCGGAGGCTATTATTTCTTCCATAAGCTCGGGGTCAGCCAGAGCGCCGACAGTTCCCACCTTGCTGTACTTTATATGCGGCTTTATCGCGGCGGCGTACCTCACGTTCATGCCGTCCGGCATGAACATGCTTGGGAAGGTCACGATGAAGGCTTCGTCGAAGGTTGCGCGCCCCGCGGAAACATGGATGATGTCGGGGTAGCCGTCGAGGCCCTTGGCGATTTCTATGCCCGTGTCTATGTCGTAGCCGTCCTTAGCGCCCTCGGAGCCGGACATACGCATTTCGACAACAAGGCCGGGCACCTTTTTGTGGATGGCAGTGCAAATCTCGCGTGGCAGTCTCAGGCGGTTTTCGAGGCTGCCACCCCACTCGTCTCTGCGTTTGTTGAAAAGCGGCGACATGAACTGGCTGAGAAGCCAGCCGTGGCCCGCGTGAATGTTTATCATGCCGAAGCCGGCGGTTTTTGCCCATTTCGCCGCCTCGACATAGCGGTCTATGAGCTCCTCAATTTCCTTCTCAGTCATGCCCGCAACGCGCACGCCGTCTATGGTTTCGTCATTCGGGCCGTATACAGTCTGCCCTTCGTCGGAGGATTTTATCGAATAAGCACCGCTGTGCGTGAGCTCGACCGAGGGAACGCAGCCGTGGCGGCTTATGGCGTTCGTGTAGTATTTAAAATACGAAAAACCGAGATGACTGTTCAGCGGTATCTTATTGTCGCCCCAGTTCAGGCCGTGGTCGGGGTCCACGCTTCTCACGCCCATGCAGGTCGCCGCCGCGCCGCCGATGGCCTTGCGCTCGTAATAAACCGTAATGTCTGAGGTGGGCAGCTCGCTTTCCGTGAGATAGGACGAACCTTGTGCCGAGGCAAAGATACGGTTCCTGAACACCGTTTTCCCGATAATCAGCGGCTCAAAGAGATGGGGATATTTTAAAACGCTCATTTATAATCACAGCCTTCCGCCGCAAAGCGCGGGCACAGCCCCGCCGCGGCAATACTATATCTATAGTTATACCAAATCCGATTAATATTTTCACCATCTTTTTTATGGCAACGCCGCATAATTCCGGCGCATAGATTGCGCCGTCAGGATTTTCGTCAGATTGTTCAAAAAACGCAGGTAATACTTTGTGTATTGCCGAGTATTTTTGGACGATATGACGGAATATTCTGCAA
>JAEEUX010000063.1 GCA_016290695.1 Oscillospiraceae bacterium | reverse complement strand
GTTACCACCTCCGATTATGACCGCGAGAAGCTTCAGGAACGCCTCGCAAAGCTCTCCGGCGGCGTTGCCGTTATCAAGGTCGGCGCAGCTACCGAGGCCGAGATGAAGGAGAAGAAGCTCCGTATCGAGGACGCTCTCAACGCCACCCGCGCAGCCGTTGAAGAGGGTATCGTTCCCGGCGGCGGCTCCGTTTACGTCGGCGCCTCCGTTGCCGTCGAAAAGCAGCTTTCCAAGCTCACCGGCGACGAAAAGACCGGCGCTCAGATCATCGCCAAGGCTCTTCAGGCTCCCATCAGACAGATCGCCGCGAACGCAGGTCTCGAAGGCTCCGTCATTCTTGAAAAGATCAAGACCGCACGCCGCGCAAACTTCGGCTTCGACGCCGCGCACGAGGTATATTGCGACATGGTCGAGGCCGGCATCGTCGACCCCGTAAAGGTCTGCCGCAGCGCTCTTGAGAACGCCGCCTCCGTCGCCTCCATGGTTCTCACCACCGAGGCCCTTGTCACCGATAAGCCCGAGCCTCCCGCGCCCGCAGCTCCCGCTGCCGATATGGGCGGCATGGGCGGAATGTATTGATAATTTCTATAGCTCCCCATATAGTAAAAACCGGCGTGTGCTTCGTGCACACGCCGGTTTTTCACTTCAGTGAGTTCCGAACAAAGCAAGCCAAGGCTGAAAATCATGGTTTAATATCAATTTATGGCGAGAAGACTTTTGTGTCAGGCAAGGCGGTTTTTTCCGAGCATAATGAATATATATGGTCATGAAATCCAACGAGGCATTACGCAAATCCTTCCGGATAGATTTTCTTATTGTAATTTGGCATGAATATAAAGCGCTGTTTTTCATTTTATGCGTTCAAATGTAACTCAAATTACTGATTTTTCTACAAAACATGAATAGCAAAATAATATAATACGACAAATTTAACCAAAACTCTTTCTTTTTCTAAATATTCATAGTACAATAAGGGTGGTGTGGAATATCATTTTTGATTTTCTTTTTGATTTGTTGTGTTGTCCTAAAGAATTTTGTCGAGTTAACGATAAAGTATGTATAGGGTTTAACATTGAAAGCATTTTCTCAAGTGATTTTTCACGCTTTATCAGGATGAGCTGTAGCACTCAGAATTTTCCGCAAGTAATCAACGCTGCTCACGCTTTTACCGGCGAGGGCGGGAAAGGAGCTATTATGAAATTTGCAGCAAAAGGTTCAGGGAAGGACCAGAAGGCCAAGCCCGTTTCTTCTTCGGGTAAGGAAAGCAAGAAAGTAAAAGCCAAAAAAACGACAGCCACCAAAAAACCGGCGACAAAGGCGGCTAAAGGCGCCATCAAGATGAAGAACCGCATTATGAGAATGATATTCGCAATCGTTCTCGTGGACTCTCTTGTTCTCGGCGCTCTTGGCGTAATAGTTTCCATCATCAACACTCGCTCCAGCGCGGACACACTGCTTGAAAGCAGCGCGAATTCTTACGAACTCTTAATGGAAGCTCATTTGAACACTTATAAAGACACTGTTAAGCAGATGGCGGCGAGCACCTCGCTTTCTTCATTTGCGAGCGTCAATGCCCTCACTGTCACCCTCCAAAATCTCCAGATGAGCTTTAACGTCGAAGAGTTCATCTATATCGAGCTTCTTAAAGAAAACGGTCATTCTTATGACGATACCGTCGACCGTTCCGACACCGAGTATTACCAGCGCGCCGCACAGGGAGAGACCGTTATGCTCTCCCCCACCACGTTCGTTACGGCAGCGGGTGAAGAGCTTACGGCCATCCCAATCGCGACGCCCGTTACCTCCACTTATAAGGGATATTTCGTTGTCTACCTCGACGTTACAAAGTTCTGCGAGATAGTTTCTCAGGCAAGGATCGGCGAGAAGGGCGAGAGCTTCATCCTCGACGGCACCTCCACTCTCGTTGCCTGCTACGTCCCCGAGGTCGCGCTCATGCGCGCTAACCTCATCGAGCTTGCCAAGACCGACCCGACCTACGAAACTCCGGCAAAGGACGCTCAGAAGATAATCAGCCTCGGCGAAGGCAACTTCATCAGCGGAAACAAGGAATATGCGTTCAGACTCATTGACGGCAGCGACGGATGGATTTTCGTTTCCTACGCCGACATGAACGAAATGATGTCCTCCGCGTACATTCTCATCGTTCTCTTCGTAGTCGTCGCCGCGATAAGCATCGTCATCAGCATCATCATCGGCAGAAGCATCAGCAACAAGATTTCTTCTCCCATTGTTGACGTCTGCGGCACCCTCGAGCTTCTCTCCGACGGTGACCTCTCCAACAAGGACGCCAAGAAGACCAATATTGATGAGCTCCAGCGTCTGTCCTTCGCCATGAACAAGACGACGCAGAACCTCAACCTCTACATAGGCGACGTAAAGCGCGTCCTCACCTCCATTTCGGAGAAGGACATCAACCTCGACGTTACGCAGGAGTATATCGGCGACTTTATTGAGTTGAAGGAATCTCTGCTCAGCATCATCGCCTCTCTGAATGAAACGATGTCCGACATAAACACCGTTTCGAGCGACGTTCTCTCCGCCTCCTCTCAGGTTTCCGATACGGCGCAGAACCTCGCCCAGGGCGCTACCGAGCAGGCCAGCACCATCGACGGCCTCCTCACGACCATCAACTCCGTCTCCGAGCAGGCTAAGCGCACCGCGAAGAACGCCGAAGCCGCAGACCGCCGCGCCGTTGATGCCAAGGAAGGCATAACTCTCAGCAACCAGGAGATGCAGAGACTCGCCGAAGCCATGGACGAAATTTCCGATTCCTCCGCGAAGATTGCCTCCATCATCAAGCTCATCGAGGACATCGCCTTCCAGACCAACATTCTCGCGCTCAACGCCGCCGTTGAAGCGGCCCGCGCGGGCGCCAACGGCAAGAGCTTTGCCGTCGTCGCGGACGAGGTCAAGAGCCTCGCGAACAAGAGCGCGGCCGCCGCGAAGGACACCACAGTCCTCATCAAGAGCACCCTCGCCGCCATCGACAACGGCAAGGAGATTACGCAGAGGAACGTCGAATCCCTCGAAAACATCGTCGGCGTCGTCGAAAACGTCGCGGAGCTTGTCAATTCCATTTCTGACGAGTCTAACGCCCAGTCCGAGGCCATTGAGCAGATCGTTTCCGGCCTCGACCAGGTATCCGTCGTCGTCCAGTCCAACTCCGCCACCGCTGAAGAGAGCGCCGCGGTCAGCGTCGAGCTTGCCAAACACGCTAACCACCTACAGTCTCTCGTCAACGAGTTCAATCTCAAGGACTAAGCCCTATAACAATAAGAATAAGGGGAAAGGCCGCTCGGCCTTTCCCCTTTTGCGTCTTCAGATACAAATTAATGAAAACAAATGCATTTGACTCTATCACCAAAACCTATGTACGTTTTTTCGTCGGTATGTTCTATAAAGGTCTGTGGTTTTAACTTAGCATGGCTCCACCATACTTAATGATTGTCTGCTACTTTTGGTTTATAGTCAATATGTAGAGGATCATGATTATTATTGGGTGGCTTTGCCACTTTTGACTCCAAACCATCAATGTGTTCGTTAAGACTATCTTTTATCGTATGCCACATTGGATCAAGCACAAAATCAATGCCTTCCCTTCGAGCATGTTTTGCTGCTGGGACGAAATCGCTGTCACCGGCAATAAGAATAATCTTATCCACCAATCTTTTTTGAGCTAAAGAAGCAATATCGAGGCCAATTCTCATATCAACCCCTTTTTGCTGTATTTCAAGACGAAAATCGTCCTCACATAAATCGTCTACAGTTATCTCTTTTCTGCAAAGCTTTTTCAGCGTCTCTGGCTTCAAAGTATAACCAGCAGAGCTTTCCAACAGCTCGCCCATTCTTAATGCGAGCTTTCTTTTATGGGTCAATTCTTTGAAGAAATCGTTAGTCCATGCGTATAATACGCTTTTTCGCAAGTTTACGCTCTTGCTTGTCAAAGGATTAAATACCGTTTTTTCCGAAGGCTTGCAATCATAATAAAACAGACGGTAAAGGCTATCATCTCGGTCAATATGTCTCATGCAGTACTTAACTAATTCGTCCGCCCGATCCTTTGCGTTTTTATCGCCAAAAAGAAATGAAGCTCGTTTCCGATAAAAACCGCCGTCTACAAGAATTGCAACCTTCATAATTACCTCACAAAAAATCTCGTGCTTCGTAACTTCCCATATATTGGGAGAACTACAACACGAGATTTACGTTTACTGTAATCTAAGTGATTACAGTTATATTATACTCAAAAACTCAAAAAAGTCAACAACATTTCAGCGTACAGCCATATCAATCGAATCAGCCGCTAAACCCAGCGCCAGCGCAACGGCGTATCAGTCGCCTCGTTCTACGCTATAAAAGAAGTGAAATATTTGCCCACGAAATTGAGTATCACAAGTCCCAAAAGTATCGCCGCCCAAATGCCGAGAACGACAAATATAAACGACACATTCCGCTTAGGGCTCGTGACCTTTTCCTTGTTTTTAATACCTCTGAATTCCTTGAGAAGCATAACTTCATCATGAATCTGCTTGAATTCATCCGGCTTTCCTCCGCTCATGCTGCCGCGCCTCCGTTTACAGAGTCTGCGCCAGATATGGAATCAAAAACAAGCCGGCAATTATCGCCGCTATGACGCCGAAGGTGATGAAAATATACTTCACGTCACGTCTTGGGTTCATGTCCTTTTTGTTCTTGATGTCCTTAAGAGCGTTAAAGCGCATCATTTCCTCGCGCATTTTCAGGAACTCAGGCGGTAAAGCATTGCCTCCCATATTTGATTCCTCCTTTTCGGAAAAACTGTTTGGCTTTGGTCTTGCCGTGCTTCCTTCTTACGAGTAAATAATATCACAATTTCTTATAATTGTAAACGCCATAAAATGACATTTCAGCCGCGTTTTCCGACATTTCAGGGCAAAGCGTCAGCGCCTGTACTCAAACTCCATGTCGTAGATGCTAACGATGTCGCCCTCGCTGATGCCCATTTCCTCAAGGCGCTCGAAGAGGCCGCTTGTGCGGAGAGTCCGGTCAAAATACATCTTTGACTCGGTGTCCGAGAAGTTTATGCCGCCGAGAAGCCGCTCCATCCACGCGCCGCTGATATAGTATACGCCGTCCTCGACCTCGATAGTGAGCTCGTCGCTCGTTCCGAGCTTCGGCTCGGGCTCAACGTAATCCGGCTCAAAGACCTGTATGGGCGGGAGCTTGGAAAGCTCCTCCGCCGTCTGCGCCACAAGCTCGGAAACGCCCTTATGCGTCGCGGCGGAAATTTCAAAGAATTTGTGTCCCTTTGCCTCAACGTAGTCGCGGACGCTTTCCACGGCTGCGGCATCCGCAATATCGCATTTGTTCGCGGCCACTATCTGCGGGCGCGATGCAAGCTCCGAATTATAGCGCACAAGCTCCTCGTTTATCGCCTCAAAATCGGCTATAGGGTCGCGCCCCTCGCTGCCGGAAACATCCACCACGTGGACGAGCAGGCGGCAGCGCTCGACATGGCGCAGGAAATCATGCCCGAGCCCCGCGCCCTCACTCGCGCCCTCTATGATGCCCGGAATATCGGCCATGACGAAGGAGCTGCCCTCCCCGGCATAGACGACGCCGAGGTTGGGGTAAAGCGTCGTAAAGTGGTAATTTGCTATCTTGGGATGCGCCTTTGAAACGACGGAAAGGAGGGTAGACTTGCCGACGTTCGGGAAGCCGACGAGTCCAACGTCCGCGAGCAGCTTCAGTTCAAGGACGATTTCGCGCTTCTGTCCGCGCAGGCCGTTTTTGGCAAAGCGCGGCGCCTGCCGCGTAGCCGTGGCGAAACGTCGGTTGCCCCAGCCGCCTCTGCCGCCCTTGGCGACGACGTATTCCCCGTCACCGGAAATATCGAAAATAATGCCGCCCGTTTCCTTATCCTTCACGAGCGTCCCGCGGGGAACGCGGATAACAAGGTTTTCACCGTCCTTGCCGGATTTCATCCCGCCCTGACCGTCCACTCCGTTCTGAGCGACGTATTTGCGCTTATAGCGGAAGTCCATGAGCGTAGACATATTATCGTCCGCCTTGAAAATGACGCTGCCGCCCTTGCCGCCGTCGCCGCCATCCGGGCCGCCCGCAGCGACGTATTTTTCCCTGTGGAACGCTATCGCGCCGTTGCCGCCGTTGCCCGCCGTGACGGTTATGGAAACTTTATCGACAAACATGAGTATCGCCTCCTTAGAAAAAGAACAAGACCGGCAAAAGCCGGTCTTGTGAAATCTTGCTGAAACTGATTATTCGGCTGCCTCGTAAACAGAGACCTTCTTGCGATCCTTGCCGAGACGCTCGAAACGGACAACGCCGCTCTTGAGAGCGAAAAGGGTATCGTTGCTGCCTCTGCCGACGTTGGTGCCGGGATGGATCTTGGTGCCGCGCTGAGTTACGAGAACGTTGCCGGCGAGCACGAACTGACCGTCAGCTCTCTTGGGACCAAGACGCTTGGATTTACTGTCACGACCATTCTTGGTCGAGCCCATTCCTTTTTTATGTGCCATGAGATTACACCTCCAAATATACTGATGAAAACAAATAAAATTACGCGGTTACGATGCTTTCGATCTGAACCTGCGTATAGGGCTGTCTGTGGCCCTGACGTCTTCTGTAGCCTTTTTTGGGCTTATACTTGAAGATGTGAATCTTCTTGCCTTTTCCGTTCTTAACTACCTTCGCGGTAACCTTAGCGCCCGCGACGGTGGGAGCGCCGAAATTCGCCACTCCGTCTCCGACTACTGCAAGGACATTGTCGAAAACGACTTCTTCGCCGGCCTCAGCACCGAGCTTCTCAACGAAAACGACGTCGCCTTCGCCGACTCTGTACTGCTTGCCGCCGGTAACAATAATTGCGTGCAGCATATTGCACCTTCCTATATATAAGTCTCGCTATCCCGGGCGCGCAGACGCGGTATGCGGCGGCGGCTTGAAAACCCTTTCAAAGCGGCTATGATATTGTAGCATCCGCGCGGATAATTGTCAAGTAGTTTACGCAATATTTTCGAATATTTTCGCTCAGACAAGGAAACGCCGGAACGACCGTCAAATCGTCCCGGCGAAAAATTTTGCTCCTTAGTCCTCGACGAGCTCAAGAACCTCCATCGGGCACTCTCTTACGCACTTGCCGCATGCGATGCACTTGCTCGGCGTATCGCCGACCTTTACAAGGACGCCGAAGGGGCATGCCTCAACGCACTTGCCGCAGCCGACGCAAGCCTTCTTATCTATCATGTAAACTCCCTTAGCATTCTGCTTGATAGCCTCATGCTCGCAGGCAGCGGCGCACTTGCCGCACTGCGGGCAGGCATAAATCATCAAGCTGCCGTCCTTCTTGTTGCCTACGCGGATGCAGGACTTATCCTGATCAAACTCCTTGTAGAACGCGGTGGAGCAGGCAACCATACACTGGAAGCAAGCATAGCATTTGGAAGCGTCTTTTACCTTTACCTTTTTCATGTTCTGAATAACCTCCGCAAATAATCATATATTGATTACGTTATTACAGCCTAATACCAGTATATTGTATCACAAACATTCGGTTTTGTAAATCAAAATAAAAAAACGCGGCCGATTTTTCGGTTTTTTGGGCGAAAAATGAAAAAAGCAAAACGTGTTCGTTTATAAATTTGGCGCTTCTGGCCGAAGAAAGTCCATATTTTTCACAAGCTCGTAAAGATACTCCGCACGGCGGCGCAACGCCTCCGGGCTTTTCTCACGGCGGATGCCGCGCGCGTCAAAAAGCTCATCCGGACTTGCGGCAAAAAGATAAAAGAAGCGCTCGGTCATATACATTATTATCCTGTCGTATGCATAGGCGGCGAGCCTGTCCATGCCCGCACTGAGCGCAGGCGTCAGCATCTCCGCGCCGCCCTCGGCGCTGTCGCAGCAGGCGCTGAAGCGGTAGTCAAACGAGGGTCTGCCCGCCCTCACGGGTATCATGCCTTCTTTCCTTAGATACGGCGTTTCGATTGAAGAAACGAGCAGCCGGTCAGTGACCGGGAGCTCATGCTCCAAGCGCAGGACAAAGCCGTTGAATATACGCGTCTGAACGCCCTCCAGCTCCGAATAAAGCGCTAAATCCGCCGTGGCAAATTCTTCCCCGTCGAGCGAAGCCTCCAGCATATCGCTGCTGTAGAGCCGCAAAAAGGGCTCGAAAATTCCGAGCGAAGCAATTTCATATTCCCCGAAACCCTCGTCCGGCGCATAGGAATAAACGTAAAAGCGCCGCCGGAATTCAAGCGGCATGTCCTCGCCGTTCTTCACGCTGTCTCGCGCTGAGTCTATAAAAAGCTCATAGGCCGCCGCGGCGAGGGTAACTAAAATCATTGACAACGCTTCCGCTCCGGCGATGAACAGTGCCGAAGCAAGAATAACAACAGCCGCCGCGTAAACGCAGGAAGCAAAGGCAAGGCTGCGGTAATCGAGGCTTAGGGCGGGCGTATCCTCAGGCGGCGTGAGCGAAAGCAGACGAAACAACGCCTCGTTCAGCCGCGTTCGGGTGAGACGGCATATCATGTAATCCGCCGTGAGCAGCGCAAGGTAAAGGGCGTAGCCCGCCGTTCCGAGCCGGAAGCCAAACGCAAGGCAGGCAAAAAGAAGCGCAAGGAGGAAAAAAGGCGCAAGGAAGCCAAGGTTACTGACTATCGCGCCGATAACCGTCTCATTTTTCCATATGGAAGGCTTCAATGCTTATTTCCTCCATGCATCTTTATTTCACTGTGCGCTCATGGCGGCGTTCACAGCCGCCTCACAGCTTTTCATTGCGTCTAGACTCTTCTGAAGAAGCTCATCGAGTTCCCAGCCGAGCATCTGCGCCCCACGCTCAATTATGTCGCGTGAGCAGCCTGCGGCGAATTTTTTATCCTTGTATTTCTTTTTAAGGCTGGACAGTTCCATGTCCGTGCAGCTTTTTGAGGGGCGCATTTTAGCCGCCGCGCCGATAAGCCCCGTGAGCTCATCAACTGCGAAAAGCACCTTTTCCATTGTTTCCTTCGGCTCAACCTCGCAGCAGATGCCGAAACCGTGTGAGCAGACGGCGTGGACAAGCGCCTCGCTGCACCCTATCTCAGCCAGAAGCTCGGGAGCCTTAACGCAGTGCTCCTCCGGCCAGTTTTCAAAATCCACATCGTGCAAAAGGCCGCAAAGCGCCCAAAAATCAGCATCCGCGCCAAAGCCGAGCGTATCGGCGAAATAACGCATACACCCCTCGACGGTCAGCGCGTGCTGGATGTGAAATTCTTCCTTATTGTATTTTTTCAGCAGACCCAAAGCCTGCTGCCTCGTAATTCCCGCGTCCATAATATACCTCTTTTCGTTTTTGATTGTCCGGCAATCATTAATAGAAGTATATCACATTTATTGTTTTTTTCAATGGCGCATAACAGCCCAGTCCACGCAAAACGATTTAAAAATCGAGCATTAAGGTCAGGCCCGGGCCGCAAATGCGGCCCGGGCCTTGATTGGCTTTAAACCTTATTTCTTAGTAATCCCTTTGCGAACATCACATCTGCATGAAGCGCATGAGCATGGTCGCCGCTTCGCCGCGCGTTGCGCTGCCGGTGGGGGCGATTGTCGTCGCCGTGCGTCCGGTGATTATGCCGGAGGCGTTAGCCCAGGCAAGCGCGTCCTTGGCGTAGCTGCTGATGCTTGCGCTGTCGGTAAACGCGCCGAGATCGGCGTTTTTCGCGGTGTCAATGCCAGCGAACTTGCAGTAGCGCATGAGCATTGTGGCGAACTGCTCGCGCGTGATGTTCTCCATCGGGGCGAACGTCGTTTCGGTCTTGCCGGTAACGATGCCGTTTGCCGCCGCCCATGCGACTGCGTCAGAATACCACTGACCCGCCGTAACATCGGTGAACTTGTCCGTTGCCATGGCAACGGGAGAACCGGCGAGGCGATAGAGTATCGTTACAAGCATTGCGCGGTTGAGCGTCATGTTCGGAGCAAACGCAGTGTCGGAGGTGCCGTTCATGAGGCCGTTGGCGACGGCGAAGTCGACCGCGTCAGCCGACCAGTGCGCCTCGGCGTCGGCAAAGCTCTTGAGCTCCTTATCGAGAACTACAAATGTGCTGAGATGTCCGACCTTTATGCCTACGTTCAGCTTGCCGTCCGCGCCCTTGGAGCACTTACCTGCCAGCAGCTCGCACTTGCCGTTTTCGCTGATGACGAGGGTGAGATACTTTTTGCCCTCGACAAAGCCCTTCTTGCCGTCGACGGAGACTTTCGTGTTGATGGTCTTGCCGCCAAACGTGGTTATCTTCTCATTGCCGGAGGTGACGGTGATTTCCGCGACTGCGGCGTTGTCGGTCTTAACGTCGTCGCCAATCTTGTCCGCAATCGCTGCCTTAACGCCCGCGTCCTCGACGGACTTATCCGCGACGGATATTTCAACGTTCGCGCCGTCTGCCTGCTCGGCAATCTCAGCGAGGGTATCGTTCGGAAGCTCGACGGAGCCCTTGTCGGTCTCGACGACCAGCGCCGCGTCGGTGCTCTTGGCAATCTCGTTAACGCTTGCCTTAGGCAGCTCGACCTTGACTTCCTTAGCGTCGCCGGAGACCTCGGGCGCGATAACGATGGAGTCGGCCTTCTTCTCAGCCGCGATCTTGACTGCCTTCGTGACGTCCGCAGTCTTGACCTCAGCCTTTGCAACACCCTTATCGTCTGCCTTGGCTTCGGCCTTGACTGTTCCGTCCGGCTCGGTGTTTATTTCAGGCTTAGCCTTATTATCTGCGTCACCGCTGGCACTGCCATCACCGCCGCCAGCGCCACCGCCGGAGGAGCCGCCACCACCAGTGGAACCACCGCCGCCAGTGGAGCCGCCACCGCCGGAGGAGCCGCCACCGCCGGAGGAGCCACCACCGCCGGAGGAGCCACCACCGCCGGAGGAGCCGCCACCGCCTGCGTTCGTGTCTTCAATCGTGAGCGTCCCTTCCGCTAAGGTATAGCTGTATTTCGCGTCAAACTCCAGCGCCTTATCAGCG
>JAEEUX010000307.1 GCA_016290695.1 Oscillospiraceae bacterium | reverse complement strand
TGTCATCTGTGATTAGTGTCATATGCCGCGCAGCCGCGCGGTCTGCTTTTCGCTCCCCTTGGATAAGGGGAGCTGGCTCGGAGGCGCAGCCGACGAGTCTGAGAGGTCGAAACTAACGTGAGGGCGGAACCAATATGGTTGATGCAAAACCGGTTACCCCTCAGTCAGCTTCGCTGACAGCTCCCCTGAGAGGGGAGCGAAAGAGATGGTCACCCGAAGATGAGCTTCAAAATATCGCTGCCGGTGAGAAACAGCATGAAGCCGAGCAGCAGCACAAGGCCCGCCGCGTGGATATAATTCTCCACCTTGGGATCCAGCTTCCGCCGCAGAAGCTTCGCCAGCGCGGCGCTCACTACCATCGTAAAAACGTGGCCCCCGTCGAGGCCGGGGATGGGCAGCATATTCATCACGGCCAGGTTCACGGCGATGAACGCGCCGAGGAAAAATACGTTCAAAAGTCCCTCGCCCGCCGACTCCGCGCGTTCGCCAGCCTCACTCAGCGCCGCGACCATGCCGACAGCGCCGGACATATCGCGCGCCGCGACGCGCCCGTGGACGAGGTCGGAAAGGCCCATCCAGACGAGCCGCACGAAGAAACCGCAGTTATACGCGCTCTGCCGCAAAACGGAACCGAGGCTGCGCGGCTCGACGGCGAAATAAAAGCCGTAACGCTGCACGGTCTCGCCGTTTTCCTCAAATTCGCGCAGCGCGAGCGGCACGAGCCCGAGCTTCACGCGTTCGCCGTTCCTGACGACCTCCATCTCCACGCCCGCCGGGTTATCCGCGCGCGAGGCGAAGAGGCGGAATTCCGAAAAAAGGTTCACGCAGTGCCCGTCGAGGCTCACTATTCTGTCGCCCTCCATAACGCCCGTTTCCTCGGCGACGGCCTCGTCCATGAAGCCGACGACGTTCAGCGTCGGGTAGCCCGCGCTGAAGGACAGCGTTATCGCGGCGATGACGAAGCCCGCGATGAAATTCATCGCCGCGCCCGCCGCGAGGACGATGAGCTTTTTCCAGAGCGAGGCGAGCGCGAGGCTGCCCGGCTCGGTGCTCACGCCGTCCTCCCCCTCGATGGCGCAATAGCCGCCGAAGGGCAGACAGCGCAGGGCGAAAAGCGTCTCCTTGCCCTGCTTTTTGAAAATCGCGGGGCCCATGCCGAGGGAAAATTCGTTCACGCGGACGCGGAAAATCCGGCACGCGGTAAAGTGCCCGAACTCGTGTATCATAACGAGCAGACCGAATATAATTATCGCCGCTGCGATATACATTTCTGAGCGTACCTCCTTGCCTCGGCGTCCGCCGAGATTACCTCGTCAAGCGTGCGCGCCGCGCGGCCGGTCAGGCGCGAGACGGTTTCGCACGTAATGTCGAAAATTGCCGGAAAACTGATTTCGTCGCGCAAAAAGGCGCCGACGGCGACTTCGTTAGCCGCGTTCATAACGGCGCAGTCCGCCGTTCCCGCGTGGCCCGCGAGGCGTTTTGCCAGCGCGAGGGCGGGGAAGGTCTCCTCGTCGGGCGGATAAAAGCGCAGCGGCGCCGTCTTTGTCAGGTCGAGCCGCGGGGCGATGCCGCTTTTGCGCTCGGGCCATGTCAGCGCGAGCTGGATGGGCAGCTTCATGTCCGGCGCGCCGAGCTGCGCGATAACAGCGCCGTCGGCGAATTCCACGAGCGAGTGGACGATGCTCTGCGGGTGCACAAGTACGGAAATCTTCTCCGGCGGCATCGCGAAAAGGTGCATCGCCTCGATGAATTCGAGCCCCTTGTTCATGAGCGTCGCGGAGTCGATGGTGATTTTCGCGCCCATCGTCCAGTTCGGGTGCCTGAGCGCGTCGGCGCGCGTTACATGCGCCAGCTCCTCGCGCGTTTTGCCGAAGAACGGGCCGCCCGAGGCCGTGATTATGAGCCTGTCAACCGCGCCGCCCCCGGCGAGGCACTGGAAAATCGCGCTGTGCTCGCTGTCCACGGGCAGGATCTCCGCGCCATAGTCCGAGGCCGCGCGCATGACTATTTCGCCCGCGCAGACGAGCGTTTCCTTGTTGGCGAAGGCGAGGCGCTTCTTCGCCTCGATGGCCGCGAGCGCGGGCCGCAGCCCGATTGCGCCCGACATTGCGGCGACGACCGTGTCCGCGCCATCAAGCTGCGCGGCTTCGATGAGGCCCTCCATGCCGGAGGCGACGCGCAC
>JAEEUX010000062.1 GCA_016290695.1 Oscillospiraceae bacterium | reverse complement strand
GTCATCGCTCGCGCCGACATAGAGGACGTCTACGCCGATAACGGCGGGGCGCGCGTCGGCCTCGGAGTTGAGGACGTCTATCACGTCCGCCATGACCCAGCGGGGCCACGGCATAGGCCCGTATTCCTCGACGGCGCGGGCATCCATACCGATTATTACTATTTCACCGTCCGTAGCGCCGGGGCGCTGATAGATGAGGTCCGCCACGGCGTTGTCCGCGCCGTAAAGGAGGCCGAACCCGGCGGCCGCCGTGAGCGCCGCCGCCGCGAGAAAGGCCGCGGCGATATGTTTTAATGTGAGTTTAGTGTGTTTCATGGGCTATTAATAACCTTCGGTTACGGCATAGTACTGTATACCGTCTACTTCTTTTGGGGAAAGATCATTGCCCTCAAGGAATGCATCGGATGAGTATAGGGTAGTACCGGCTGTCTCGTAAATGCCGCGCAGCAGCACATCTGCCAGCTCGACTACGATATTTTTCTGGACGGAGTTTGCTCCAAGGTTAAAGCTATTTCCGTTGAGAGCAAAGTGGTCGCTGCCCAGGGCGGCCCCGGTGCCTATTCTGCCGGCATAGAGCGTTGTACTGGAAGATGCTGCGGTTGCGTTTATTCCGTCTCCGCTTTCGGAGTAGATGATTGCGTTGCCCATGACTATATCATCGCTATAATCGTCAGTACCTTTATTATCGTAATCGCCGATGGTTACGTTCGCCGAGTCGCCGACTGTGATGCCGTTGCCGGTCGTCGCGTTTATGGTTCCGCCGGTGATTTTTGCCGAGGATCCGCCTAAACCCGATATGTTAGCTATATTTGCTCCTTCTTTGGCGTTTATGGTTCCGCCGGAAATTAACGTATCTCCGCAATCGGCTTTGATTCCCGTGCCGTTCGCGGCGTTGATTGCGGCGCTGCCTAAAAGATTCGTCGTGCAATAGACAAGGTCAAGCCCGTTGGCGTTTGCGGAGCTTATCGTACCGCCGTTTATTTCAAAATTGCTTTCGCCGGTGCCGGTGATTGCGCTGCCGTTGGTGGAGCTTATTGTTCCGCCTGTTATCGTTATGCCCGCTATGGGGCCGCTGCCGGTTTCAACACTTTCGCAATAGTCTGCTTTTATGGCGCTGCCGTTGGTGGACTTTATCGTTCCGCCGGAAATATTGATAACGGTTTGGCTGAGCTCTATTCCGGCGCTGTTTACGGAGCTTATCGTGCCGCTTTGCACGCTGAATTCAGAAACGCCGTTTGCTCTGATGGCGCTGGAATGCTCTCCGTTTCCGCCGTTGGTTATTTTGCCGGTGCCGGCGCTGTCCATTTTTACTTCTATAGATGCGTTTGCGAGGTCTATGGTGGGCGCGGTACCGGTTGATGACGAAACGACTGAGCTTCCTCTCAGCAGGATCGAACTGTCCGGAGCGTTAGAGAAAACTGCGGAACGGCTGACCGTGCCGGTATAGCTCACCGTGCCGCCCAGCATATCAAGGCTGCTTTCTCCTTCGAGCTTTATGCAGTTCATAATACTGCTGCTGACGGTGCCGCTGTTTATGGAAATGGAACTCGTGGCGCTTGACGTAGTCGAGTATATCAGAGCGTCGCCGTCTTCCGGGGAATTGCCGTTGGGAGAAGACTGTACCGTTCCGCCGTCCATGCTCAAGGAAGAATCATCAAGGGCAATGGCTTTTGTTACGCCGCTGCTTATGTTCGCGCTGCCTGAGACGGAGATGTCGCTGTTCTTCATCGCGTTTATGGCGATGCCGTTTTGGCTGTAAACCGTGCCGCCGGAGATTATTACGCCGCCCGACATGCTTGTGACGGGGGTTCCTCCGCCGATGGAGCTTACGCCATGGGCTACGCAGCCGTCAGCAAAAATGGCGGTTCCGCCCTCGCCGCTCTTTGTGTTTAATATAGAGCCGCCGCTTATTCTGACGCTGGCGTATGCGTCGTCATCGGGGCTGTCGTCATATACGCGGAGGCTAACGTCGCCGCCGCTTGTTATTGTGCCGCTGCCTCTGTTTTCAAGAGTCGCGCCTTCAAGAACGTCCACGCGGGAGAGGGTCGAATCAATGCTGCCTTCGTTTATAAGCGTGCAAAGACTTGTGCCGGGATTGTTGCTTCCGGCCTTTATGCCGTAACGGTCTGAGTCGTAGGACATATGGCTTCTGTCCGGAAGCGTTATTTCGCCTGTACCGGCGTTTTCAAATACTGCATTGTTGTCGATTGTTATAATGGGATTCGTTATCGTGCCGTAATTAAGAAAGGTATTATCATAGTAGAGATCGATTCCGGGACTGTGGCTGGAGCCTTCGTCCGTAATTGTGCCGCTGTTTGTGAAGCTGCTGGACGCGGTGTTGCCGTTAAGGCGTATGTATCCCGTAATTGTGCCGCTGCTGTTGTTTGTAAAATTGCTGCCGTTATCGATGTTCATACTCTCCGCGTTGAAGGTTCCGTTGTTGACGAACCTGCATGAATTGAGGTCAAAGCTGTTGTCGGGGCTGATGTGGTCAAAGCTGCCATTATTTTCAACCGAGCCGGTCAGGCTGCCCTTCCAGAACTCCAATGAAGCGCCGCTGTTTACGGTGATGGAGCTCGCGGAATTGCTCACAAGGCCGTTGTCCAGTTCCGAGCCCGATACGTAGATCGAGCCCGAAATTTCCGCCTTCGCGTTTGCCGAGACAGTGAAATCCTTCGCCGAAACGTTTCCCGAGAAGGTGCTGGGCTCGGCGCTCGAACCTACGGTAATTTCGCCGACGGAGCAGCCCGCGTCGGGGTTAGAGCTGCTGGGAATGTCGGCGTCTATAGAGCCGCCGTCTATGTTTATCGTGGTTGCGTCGCTGTTCATCGTGCCTGCGAGGGTGCCGCCCGTGACGGCAATGCTTGAGGGCCGGAACTGCTCGCTTGAAATTAAGGTGACATTATCTTTTATTACGAGACTGTCCGTGTAATGCTCGTCGGCGGGAAGCTGCCCGGAAGCCATCATCATTCTGGCTTCGTCGGGGCTGAGGGTGATTTCTCTTGCTGAGGGGGAGACGGTTATCGTGTAGTTTATGCTCTGGTTCTCCGCTCTTGCCGCCTCGACGAGCGCTTCCGCAAGGCCGTATTCTTCATCGCCCTCGGCTGTAAGCCCCATTACTGTAAGCGTTTTGTCTATGGGCGCGGGAGGCGTGGAGCTGCCGCCGCCGCCACCGCCGCCGGTGGGTTCGTCGGCCTTAAAGAGCTGTATATCGTCCTTGGAGCCGGTTTCGGAAATGCCTGCGGCCTTGTCGATTTCCGTCTGCTCGGACTTCTGCGCGTCGAGCTTAACAAGAAGCTCGGACTGTTCCTGCTCGTCCGCCGCTTCATCGGCCTTTAGCTTTTCCTGTGCGCCGGAAACTATCTCCCCCACGCCGTCCTCGCCGAAAACCTCGGCAAGACGCGCCTGCAAATCGGTGCTTTTCGCTATCTCCACCGCAGCGAAGCCGGGAACGTCCTTAGGAGCGAGCGGGAAGGGCTCGCCGCCCAGAGCGGAATCCATGCCGAAGCCGGCGGAGAGAATTTCGCTCTCCTTTGTGCCGTCGGTGAAGAAGGTCGTTACGGTAAGAGCGCCGTCAAACAGCGCGACAACCGTGCGCTGGACGCCCTTTTCGCGCTTCGCGGTAACGACGCCGGAGGTCCCGCGGATGCCGGTGATCATCGTGGAGGTCTTGATATTAAGCTGCTCGTCGCCGTCAAGCGGCTTTGATACGTCGAAGAAAATCGAGCCGGAGACGAGGTTGATATCGAGCTTTTTGCCCGATTTGTCTATGGTTGCCTCGCTCGAAGCGTCGAGCTTAACGGCCTTCGTGTCGTCAAGGCTTATGTACGCATAGCTCTTCGCGGCGGTCTTCACCGTGTAGCCGCTGAGCAGGCGCATATCGTTTTTCACCGTGACTTCCTTGCCGCTGGATTTCGTGACGGTCACCGTGCCCTCCGTCTTTTCAAGGCGCAGCGTCGCGCCCGAGGCGGATTCCGCCGCAGCGGCGGGCAGAATGAGCGTGAAAATAAAAATCAGAGCGAGAAAGGCCGAGATAAGTTTTTTCATTCCTGTTTATCCTCCCATGCGTTGGATTTTTCAAAAAGGGAAAGTATGCTCCCGTCTATATTTCCTTCCTCCACCATGCTGTGGAGTATCGTGAACGCTTTCTCTACGGGCATACCGGGCTTATACGGGCGGTCGCGCGCGGTGAGCGCATCGAAAACGTCCAGAACAGTGAGGAGGCGAACCTCCGGCGGGATTGCCTCCGCCGTGATGTGGTTCGGGTAGCCGCTGCCGTTGAGCAGCTCGTGATGCGCCGCCGCCCAGCCGGGAACGGCGGAGAGCTCCTTAGGGAAGGAGACCTGATCGAGAATTTTTGCCGTCATGACGACATGGCTTTCCATAACGCCGCGTTCCTCGGCGGTGAGCGTTCCCTTGCGGACGGAGAGAGACACGAGCTCCTCGGGCGTGATTACCGGGCGGGCTTCGCCGGACGAATCCGTGAAGGTCGCGGCGGCGAGGGCTTCTATCGC
Source organism: Oscillospiraceae bacterium (assembly GCA_016290695.1). Classification (GTDB taxonomy): domain Bacteria; phylum Bacillota; class Clostridia; order Oscillospirales; family Oscillospiraceae; genus RGIG6375. The sequence goes on along the minus strand of JAEEUX010000062.1, from coordinate 6,667 downwards.
GGCAAGGTCCGCGTCCGGCAGGAAACCGGCCTTGTTCACGCGGCGGATAAGCTCTGCCGCGGAAGTGAAATGCTCGCGGCGGGCAGAGTATTCTTCCTCTGTTATGCGGCCCTCGAGCAGGGCGATTTTGTCGAGCAGGGCGATTACCTCAAAGCGGTGCTCGACCTCGTTTATCCCCGCGCCGAGGCGGTCCTCCTTATTCATGACCGAGAGGGGGACGACGAGCTTGCCGACGTCGTGCAGCCAGACGCTCATGAGGAAGGCGCGGCGGCGCGTGGGGTCGAATTTCCAGGCGTTGTCCGTTTCGTCGAGCCAGTCGAGGAAGCGGGCACCGTAACGCGCCATGTTGCGCGTGTGGTTGGCGTTATAGGGAGTGCGCTGATCTATCGCGGTGGAGAGCGCACCGACGAGGGAATCGAGCAGGCGCTCGATGTCCTCGGAGTACATCATCGTGGTTATGCTGCTGGCTGCCTGCGAGGACAGGGCTTCGATAAGCTCGACGCAGCCGGGGTCGAAGTCCGTGGGATTGCCCGCCTCGTCGAGCGCGTTTATGAGCTGCAATACGCCAATGAGCCGCCCCTTGTCGTTGCACAGGGGAACGACGAGCATCGAACGAGTGTGATAGCCCGTCATTTCGTCATACTTGCGCGCGCCGGAAAAATCGAATCTGTCGTCGGTATGGACGTCAGGGACGACTATTTTGCGGTTTTCGAGCACGGCGCGGGCGCAGACGTGGGAAGGCCGCAGCGGCACGGGCGGCAGGGTTATCTCTCCGTCGTGCCCGCCCTGGCGGATGCCCATGGATTTGGTGACCATGCGGCAGAAGTGGAGCCCGTCGTCCTCCAGAAGATAGAGAGTGCCGCCGTCGGAATCGGCGATGTCTATCGCCGCGTCAAGGATCTGGGAAAGCAGACTTTCCCTGTCGCGTTCGCCGGAAAGCGCGATACAGATATCGAGCAGCTTTTGAACGGAATTGCTGGTCATAGCACTATCTCCTCCCCGTCGCGGCCGAAGGAAAAGTCCCGGCCCGGATATATGTTTATGAGGGAATTCTGCATTTCGTCAAGCTCCGCGTCGCTCCTGAAGGGGGCGTGGTGGACAATCCTGAGACGCCGCGCGAGGCATTCCGCAGCCAGCGCCGAGGCCATCTGCCATGTGCTGTGCCCGAAGCCGGAGCGGGTGGGCCACTCCTCAGGGGTGTACTGTCCGTCACAGATGAGAAGATCGCAGGAGGCGGCGAAGCTGCGGATTTTCGGGAAGACGGCTTCATCGAGGCAGCAATCCGAGCAGTAGACGACGCTTTTTCCGCCGCCCGAGATACGCATAACGCTTACGCCGCCGGGGTGGACGCCTTCGGTAACGTCAAGGCTTATGCCGCCGGGAAGCTCGCCGGGGCGCAGCTCGTGAAACACCGTTTTTGCCGGAAGCTTCGATATGCCGACCGGCCAGAGCGGCGGAGTGAAGAGCCTGCCTGCCTGCCGCTCCGCCGTTTCGCCCTCGCGCGCCGCCCCGTATATATCGAGCTGTGCCGCCTCGTCGAACATCACGGGCGCCATTGTGAGCCCGAGCAGATGGTCCGCGTGCGCGTGGGAAAGGAGAACGGGCAGCGCCCTTTCGTCGGGCGCGAGCTGCGGCAGGAGGGAGAACAGTCCCGTCCCGCAGTCTATGACAAGGGGGGTGCCGCCCAAACGCAGGAAAACGCTGAGCGTTGCGCCGCCGTATTTGAGGTATTGTTCGCCCGAAACGGGAACCGAGCCCCGAGTCCCGAGCAGTATGACGATATTGTGCGAATTTAGTGGCATAAGGCACTTCCTGTCGCGTTGCATTATTGTGAGCAGACTGCAGACAAACCCATAAACAAATAGATTTCGGAAAGGAGAATAGCATAATAGAAACTTGTAAGGCTTGCCTTTCATATTCAATAAATAAATATTTGAAATATTTGTGATTCAAAAACTTATAGCAGCTCGCAGCCTGTGCCGCGAGGCACTTGGGCCAGAGGCCGTGCCGTCGGCAACGGCACATGACCATATATTATCATGATTTTCAATAATGATAGTATAACGGCTTTTCGACCGAATATAGGTATTTATTACGATAAATACCTATATAATATAATACAATGGAAAAAACTGCGCTGTCAACAAAAAGATTACAGAAATAGGGGCCGAATGGTTGTAATATTAATAAAAAATAGCCCTAATAAAACATAATAGCCAAATTTAATTGCGAACAATTAAATTTGGCTATTTTAAATCGGACTTAATATTGGACTGGGAAGTCAAATAAGCTCGTTTTCAAGGCTCCCGATGCCCTCGATTTCGACGCGGACTCTGTCGCCGCGCTTGAGCCAGACGCGGCTGCCCTTGGGGTGACCGAGAATGACGCCGGAGGGCGTTCCGGTGAAGATAAGGTCGCCGGGCTCGAGCGTAAAGAACTGCGAGCAATAGCTCACTATGGAGGCGCAGGAGAAAATCATGCCGTTTGTCGTGTCGTCCTGCACGCACGCGCCGTTGACGAAGCCGCGAATTTTGTTCGGCGCGGCGGGGTCGAAGGAGTCGGCAGTGGCGATGAAGGGGCCTGCGGGGGCGAAATTCGGCAGACTTTTGCCGATGAGCCACTGGTTGGAGCGGAACTGACAGTCGCGCGCGGAAAGGTCGTTGCCGACGGTGTAGCCGAAGATGTAGTCCGGCGCGGCCTCCTCCGTTACCTGCCAGCAGCGGCGTCCGACGACGATGACGAGCTCTGACTCATAGTCGAAGCAGCGGAGGTTTTCGGGCAGGGCGACGGGCGTTCCGGCAGGGCAGAGCGCGTCGTTGAATTTGCTGAAAATCACGGGCTCCTTCGGCGCTTCGCCGCCCGTTTCCTCGGCGTGGCTGCGGTAGTTGAGGCCGACGCAGGCGATTTTTCCGGGGCGGGTGACGTTTGCAAAGCGCAGGCTCGCGGGGTCAAGCGCGGGAAGGGAAGAATCCTTCACAAGCTCGGAAATGAGCGGCAGGGCGATGGCGGAGCTCTCGATCACGGCGTTCATGTCGCAGCCGAAGCCTTTGTCCGTGAGGTCGACGACGCCGCGTTCGGTGAGGACGCCGAGATGAGTGCGTTCACCGGAATTAAAACTGCAAAGTTTCATAAAAGTACTCCTTATATTCAAAATCAGTATATTATACGTTCAATGAGCAGCAGCGCTGCCAGCATCGCAAAATTCAGAATGAAGAATATCGCCATGAATCTGCCGCGCGCGGGCTTTTCCGAGGCGCAGTAGATGCGGTAGGATATGAGACTTGCAAGCGACGCGACGGGCGTTCCCATGCCGCCGATGTCCACGCCGCGCATGAGTGCTTCGCCGTTCGGCGTGAAGGGCGCGAGCAGCATCGCCGCCGGGACGTTGCTGATGACCTGGCTCGTCAGCGCGCCGACGAGCGTTTCATTGCCGACAAGGACGGAGGTGACGAAGCTTTTCACGGCCTCGAAGCGCGAGATGTTGCCGGAAAAAATGAAGAAGCAGAGGAAGGTCAGCAGGAGCAGCCAGTCCACCTGCCGGAACAGCCGCCTGTCGTAAACAAGCGCTGCGAGCGCGACGGCAGCCGTGCATATATGGATGTTCAGAAGCTTGAATACCGACGCGAGGCACAGCACGAACAGCGCGCCGAAAAGCGCCGCGCCGCCGGGTTTTACGGGTTCGGCGCCGCCCGCGGCGCATTTGGGCGCTTCGCCGAAGCGGAAAACGGCCAGCAGCGCGAGCAAAATGACGAGCGAAACGCCCGCGAGGGGCAGTATCGCGCCGAAAAACGCCCCGGCGGACATGGAATAATTCGAGTAAAGGAAGAGGTTTTGCGGGTTCCCGACGGGCGTTGCCATGCTGCCGAGGTTCGCCGCCGCCGTTTCGAGCACGATGACGAGCGCGACGGTTTTGGCCTCCGCCGCCGCAAAAACCGTGAGCGTGATGGGAACGAAGGTTATTAGCGCGACATCGTTCGTCATGAGCATGGACGAGAAAAAGCAGAGGAGCGTCAGCGCCGCGGCGAGCCTGCGCGATGTTCCGGCGCGCGCGACGAGCGCGTGGGCGGCGAAGGAAATTACCCCCGCGCCGCGAAGCCCCGCCACCACGCAGATAAGGCAGAACAGAAGCTCTAAGACGTCGAATTTAACGTAGTTTACATAATCCATAGACGGCGGCACGAAGAACGCCGAAATTATTGCCGCGGCGAAGGAAATGACGAAAACGGGTTCTTTTTTCAGGAAATGCTTGATTGCGGACAAGTTATATTACCTCTTTTTGCGGGTTTATGACGCGGCGCTGTTTGCCGCGCCGGAGCGATTTCTGAGAAACAGCCGCTCGGCGAAGAAGTTGGCAAGCGTCAGCGAAAACGCGGCGGCTGTAATTTTTCCGATAAACATGGGCAAAATCATATCGCTGCATACCGCGGCGGTGAAGCCGAGGTGCCCGCCGAAAATATTCGACACCGTGGAGCAGAAAACCGCGAGCAGCACCTTGCCCTTGATGTCCATTTTGTGGTAGGACTGAAAAACGGGCGCGACTATGGCGAGCGAAATCGTCATAGCCAGCGTCGCCTCCTCGTTCACACCGAGCCTGCGGCTTATAAAGGCGATGGGCCTTTTCCCCACGCGGCGAAGAACGCTCAAAAACGGCAGCGAGCCTGCCACGACGATGATGATTTTAGCCACGAGTGCCGCCGCCTCCGAAAGCGGGTTGACGCCCTCCAGAAGCGTGAAGCCCGTCGTCGCCTGAACGCCGGCGGAAACGAGCCCCAGCGCGATTATCGCGGAAACGACCTTCGCCAGAACGAGGAAAATCTTCACCGTAACGTTCGGCGCGCGCCAGAGCCCGAGAATTATGAGCGCCGCGACGAAGGTGACGGGCGCGAGGTTTATAAGCAGCGTCCTGACCGGCAGCGAGCAGGCGAGCCCGCCGAAAAAGCCGCCGACAGGCGTTCCCGCGAGGCCGCACATCATGCCGACGGCGAAAAATTTCCTGTCCTCGCGGTCGATTATCGATATGGCGAGCGGGATGGCGAAGGAGATCGCCGCGCCGATAAGCGTCGAGACGACTATGCCCGCCCATTTCGCCGTGGCCGGGTCCTGCCCGAGGTCGGTGGCGATGGCGTAGCCCCCGGCGTCCACCGTGAAGAAGGTGGGGCCGAACATTGCCGGGTCCGCGCCGACGGCGTTATAAACCACCGTCACGGCGGGGCCGACGATGCGCGAGACGACAGGGGAAATGCAGTACAGCCCCATTATTATGAGCGCGACCGTCCCCATCATGGAGAAGGCACGTTCATACTCCGCGCCGAGGCCGAATTTGTTGCCGATGAAGCGGTCTATCGCGCCGAGCACGAAAAAAACGGCGAAAACCGCTGTTACTATCTCATTAAAGCTCATTATCTGTCCTCCGAATGCTATGAGCACATTTTAATACAAGCCGGGGGCACAGGCAAGCCTCTTTTTTAGGGCAACACCGCATAATTCCCGGCATATATCTTGTTTGCAGAATATTTCGTCATATTGCCCAAAAATATTCGGCAATACACAAAGTATTCCCTGCGCTTTTTTGAACAATCTGGCGAAAATTCTGACGGCGCAATCTATGCGCCGGAATTATGCGGTGTTGCCTTTACACTTTGTTTACATCTCGTACACGCTTTATACGTTGACTGGGCGGAAATATCGTGCTACGCTGAGTAAAACAGGTATAGTATGCAGAAAAATACAATTCGGTTTTCAGCGGGGGCTTTGCCTCTGCCGAAACAGTTTAGGAGATTACTATATGAAAAATAAGAAAAGATCCCTGCTGTTTTATTGCATCATCGTTGCCGCCGTGCTGATAGTGATAAACAGCTTCATAATCCCATCCATGTTCAGCCGGGAGCAGGAGGTAAGCTACAATGTTTTCCTCGAAGAGCTCGACGCGAAGAACATCGACAAGGTTCAGGTGAACGAGAACGACATTTATTTCTCGCTCATTGACGACAGCGCCTACGTCCCGCAGGAGCTTATCAGCTACGTCCGCGGCGCCTCGGCGAAGTGGGTGCTGAGCTGCGTGAGGATGGACGACCCGGGCCTTGTGGACAAGCTTTACAATGCGGGTGTCGAATTTTCGCAGGTAAAGCCCGTTACGATGCCGTGGTACCTCCAGCTCCTTGTGAGCTACGGCCTGCCTATTCTGATTTTCGTCCTCCTTTGGCGCTTCATCGCAAAGCGCATGGAGAGCGCGGGCGGCCTCGGCGGGAACGTGATGAGCTTCGGCAAGTCCGGCGCGAAGATTTACGCAAACGACCAGACGGGCGTTACCTTTGCCGACGTTGCCGGGCAGGAGGAAGCGAAGGAATCGCTGCTCGAAATAGTGGACTTCCTGCACGACCCGAAGAAATATGAGGAGATAGGCGCGAAGCTACCCAAGGGCGCGCTGCTCGTCGGCCCTCCGGGAACGGGTAAGACCCTGCTGGCCAAGGCCGTCGCGGGCGAGGCGAAGGTCCCGTTTTTCTCGATTTCGGGCTCCGAGTTCGTCGAAATGTTCGTCGGCATGGGCGCGGCGAAGGTGCGCGACCTGTTCAAGCAGGCAAATGAAAAAGCGCCATGAATCGTGTTCATCGACGAGATAGACACCATCGGCAAAAAGCGCGACGGGCACGGCCTTTCCGGCAACGAC
>JAEEUX010000061.1 GCA_016290695.1 Oscillospiraceae bacterium | reverse complement strand
TCTTATGTCCGCCATAAAGTACAGACGCGCGGAGTTTGAGGCCCATACCAAGGGCAAGTGCCCGGCAGGTATGTGCAAATTTTCAGGAAACGGAGGACAAAGAGCATGAGTGAAATGGAAACCGGACTCGTTCATCTTACCATAGACGGTCAGCCCGTTGCTGTTCCACCCGAGACTACTATTCTTAATGCCGCGAAGACCATCGGCATTACCATCCCCACTCTTTGCTACCTCAGCGATCAGATGCCGGACGGCTCCTGCCGTTTCTGCGTCGTCGAAGTTGACGGAGGCAGAAAGAAGGGCCTCATGATTGCCTGCGCGGAGCACTGCACCGAGGGCATGATAGTCCAGACCGAGAGCAAAGAGGTTATCGAGGCGCGTAAGTTCATCCTCGAAATGCTTCTCAGCAGACATTGCACGAACTGCTTCACCTGCCCGCAGAACGGCAAGTGCAAGCTTCAGGAATACTGCTACCGCTATGACGTAAAATTCTCTGACTTTGGCCTCGATATAACTGCTCTTGCCAAGGACGAGTCTAACCCCTTCATCAGCTATGACCCGAACCTCTGCATCATGTGCCGCCGCTGCGAGCGCGTTTGCGAAAACACCTCCGGAAGAAACGCTATCTCCATAGTCAACAGAGGCTATGAGACGAAGATGGGCTTCCCCTTCGGCAAGAGCTGGAGCGAGTCTACCTGCGAATCCTGCGGCAACTGCGTCGCCGCCTGCCCGACGGGCGCTCTCACGAGAAAGGAAATCCGCAAGGAGGGCGTAAGGGAGTCGAATATAGACAAGAAGGTTCTTACCTCCTGCCCGCACTGCGCCACCGGCTGCCAGTATTATCTGCTCGTTAAGGATAACAAGATCGTCGGTACCGAGGCCTATGACGGCCCGGCAAACCACGGTATGCTCTGCGTTAAGGGCCGCTTCGGCTCCTATAACTTCGTCCATGCTGGCGACAGAGTGAAGTATCCTCTTATTAAGAATAAGGCTACCGGCCAGTTTGAGCGCGCAACCTGGGATGAGGCGCTCGATCTCGTCGCCTCCAAGTTCATGGAGATTAAGAAGAAGTACGGCGGAGACGCGCTTGCCGGCTTTGCCTGCTCCCGTTCTCCGAACGAGGATATCTACATGGTTCAGAAGATGGTTCGTACCTGCTTCGGCACCAATAACGTAGATAACTGCGCCCGTGTCTGCCATTCCGCCTCCGTCGCAGGTCTTGCCAAGACCCTCGGCTCCGGCGCAATGACTAACCCCATCTATGATATCACCCACGATGTTGACGCTATCATGCTCGTCGGCTCCAACCCGGAGGAAGCGCATCCCGTCGTTGGTATGCAGATCCGTCAGGCTGTCGCCCGCGGCACGAAGCTCATCGTAGTTGACCCGCGCGACATCGACCTCGCCAAGAAGGCCACCATCCATCTCAAGCTCAAGCCCGGCACGAACATCGCCTTTGCCCTCGGCATGATGAACGTATTCATCACCGAGGACCTCGTCGATAAGAAGTTCATTGCCGAGCGCACCGAGGGCTATGAGGAGCTTAAGGCCATCGCTCTCAAGTATCCGCCCGAGAAGGTCGCCGAGATTTGCCACATTAACGCCGATGATCTCCGCGCCGCCGCGAGACTTTATGCCACGGCGAACAAGGCTCCCATCATCTACTGCCTCGGCGTAACGGAGCATTCCACCGGCACCGAGGGCGTTATGAGCATGTCCAACATGGCTATGATGGTGGGTAAGCTCGGACGCTCCGGCTGCGGCGTAAACCCGCTGCGCGGCCAGAATAACGTCCAGGGCGCTTGCGATATGGGCGCTCTGCCCACCGACTTCCCCGGCTACCAGAAGGTTGCCAACGAGGAAGTTATGGCAAAGTTCGAGAAGGCATGGGGCGTTGAGCTCAACCATAAGGTCGGCCTCCACGCTACCGACGTTTTCCCCGCCGCCATCGAGGGCAAGGTAAAGGGTCTTTACATTTATGGCGAGGACCCCGTAGTTACCGACCCGGATACGAACCATATCATCAAGGCGCTCAAGAGCCTCGATTTCTTCGTCATGCAGGAGCTCTTCATCACGAAGACCGCCGAGTATGCCGACGTTATCCTCCCCGGCGTAAGCTACGCCGAGAAGGAGGGTACCTTCTCCAATACCGAGCGCCGCGTTATCCGCGTCCGCAAGGCCATTGAGCCCTGCGGCGAGCAGCGCCTTGATACCGATATCATCATCGACCTCATGAACCGCATGGGCTACAAGCAGCCCTATATGACTGCGGCTGAGATAATGGACGAGATTGCTTCCGTAACTCCGAGCTTCGGCGGCATCAGCCACGCGAGACTTGACAGCCCCGAGGTAAACGGCAACGGCCTCCAGTGGCCCTGCCCGACGAAGGATCATCCCGGTACCCCGATTATGCACGTCGGCAAGTTCTCAAGAGGTCTCGGCTTGTTCTATCCCGCCGATTACGTCCCCTCCGCAGAGCTCCCCGACGACGAGTATCCGACCATTCTCATGACTGGCCGTATCCTCTATCATTACTGCGCCGGCGCTATGACGCACAGAACGCCCGGCCTCATGGAGATAGTAGGGGAGTCCTACATCGAGATTAATGAGCAGGACGCCGCCAAATGGGGCGTCGCTGACGGCGATAAGGTTAAGATTACCTCCCGCCGCGGCGAAACTGTTACGACGGCTCGCGTCGGAGACAAGTGCTCTCCCGGCGAAAGCTGGATGCCCTTCCATTTTGGCGACTGCAACTGGGTCACCAATAACGCTCTTGACCAGTTTGCGCGTATTCCTGAGTACAAGGTCTGCGCCGTAAAAATAGCAAAAGCGTAAATGAAACTTACGGGCTGCGGCGAAAGCCGCAGCCCGTTTTTCTGACGAGGTTATGTTATGAAAAACAGCCGAAAAGATACAAGCCCAAAGCCGCATGAATTTATGCGCGTGACAAAGTACCTTGTATCCGGGGAAGAAATTTCCGAAGAAAAAGCGCTTGCAAGCGAGTTTAAGCTTCGCCTTATAGTAAACGGAAAGGCATGGAAAACCGTTGTCTGCAGCGAAAACGAGCTTACAGAACTCGCCGTCGGAGCGCTGTTTACCGGCAAAGGCGTCGCTTACAGCGATGTTGATGCCGTCAAGATAGAAGGTAACTGTGCCGAAATAAGCCTGAAAGCTGCTCCCGCGCACAAAAAGCCCCTGAGTCCGGTTCCGAAGCACAAATGGAGCAGGGAAGAGATTTTCGGATACGCGGAAACCTTTGATAAAACGCCGCCGCTCTATGAAAAAACCGGCGCCGTGCACGGATGTATGCTTTTTCACGGGAAAAAGCTTCTCTACCGCTGTGAGGACTTGGGGCGCCATAACGCCGTAGACAAAGCGATTGGCTACGCTCTGATAAACGGCGTCAGCCTGAGCGATTGCGCCATCTATTGCAGCGGGCGCGTCCCCACGGACATGATGAAGAAATTCATCTTCGCCGGAATACCCGTCGTCGTCAGCCATTCCGCGCCCACGGCGCAGTCGGTTTCCTTGGCGAAAAAATATAATCTCACGCTCATAGCCTCTGCGAGAACGGATTATTTCATCGTCTACGCCGACGGAACTGAATAAAACGAAAAGGCATTGCCCCAGCCCGGGACAATGCCTTTTGTGCGCTTATGGAAGAAGCTCAGCCTAAAATATCGCGCAGAACGTCGTTCATGTTGTATTTGCCGGGCTCCTTGATGCCCGCCATGAATTTCGCCGCCTTGATTGCGCCCGCGGCGAAGACATTGCGGGAATAAATCGTGTGCTTAAATTCGATGACCTCGTCCATACCCGCGTAATAAACCGAGTGCTCGCCCGGGATGTTCCCGCCGCGAACGGCGGAAATGCCGATCTCGGTCTTCCCGCGCACCTGGCGGACGCCGCTGCGGTCATAGACGTATTCCGGCTTGTAGCTCAGCCCTTCGCTGACCGCGTCAGCGAGCATAAGCGCCGTTCCGCTGGGCGCGTCCTTCTTCTGGTTATGGTGCTTTTCGACTATCTCAATGTCGTAATTCTCGCCCAAAACGGCGGAAGCCTTCTTGAGAAGCTCGGTGAGAAGCGTTATGCCGAGAGACATATTCGCGGACTTGAAAACGGGTATCTTTTTCGCCGCGTCCTCAATGGCGGCAAGCTGCCCGTCGGAATAGCCCGTCGTGCAAAGAACGGCGGGAACCTTTTTCTCGACGCACCATGCAAGCAGCGGCTCAAGCGCGGCTGCGTTTGAAAAATCTATCAGCGCGTCAGCCGTACCGGAATATTCCAGCGGGTGCGCGTAAACCGGGTAATCAGCCAGCTTCGCGGTATAAGCATCGAACCCGGCGACTATCTCAACGCCGTCGTCCGCCGCGCAAAGCTCGGTAAGAACCTTGCCCATGCGCCCGTTGCAGCCGGAAATAATAAGCTTTATCATTCTTTATCCCTCTCTTTAGTAATTGCCGGATAATTCCCGTATGGCGAAAATTATCCGGCGTTATTAATGGATTATAACTTACTTAACGAGCTTGAGCCCGACGTTTACAAGCTCGGCCTTGAGCTTTTCAAGGTTCTTGGGCTCCATCTCGCAGAGGGGGAGACGAAGCTCGCCCGCGTCGTAACCGAGAAGGTTCATCGCGGTCTTTACCGGGATGGGGTTGACCTCGCAGAACATGGCGTTCATGAGGTGGATATATTTGTAATTGAGCTCGCGCGCGGACTTAAAATCGTTCTTGAAGCAGAGCGCGCAGATATCGCTCATTACCTGCGGGAGGAAGTTGGCCAGCACCGAGATAACGCCCTGAGCGCCCATTGCCATCATGGGGAGGGTAAGCGCGTCGTCGCCGCTCCAGATATAAAAATCATCGTCGCAGATGGCTCTCGTTTCGTTCACGAGAGAGAGGTTTCCGCTGGCTTCCTTTACGCCGATGATATTGGGATGCTTGGAAAGCTCGCGGTAGGTCTCCGCGGTGAAGCCGCAGCCTGTGCGCCCGGGGACGTTATAGAGAATTATGGGGACGTTTACGCTGTCGGCAATCGCGTTATAATGGCGGATAAGGCCCTTCTGCGTCGCCTTGTTGTAGTAGGGAGTAACGACGAGCAAACCGTCCGCGCCGGATTCCTCGGCGTGCTTGCTGAGCATGACGGCGGCGGCAGTGTCGTTGCTGCCCGCGCCGGCGATGATGGTAATGCGTCCGGCAGCGTATTTGGCGCAGAAATCGACGGTTTCCATGTGCTCCTCAAGGGTCTGAGTCGCGCTTTCACCTGTGGTTCCGCATACTACGAGGGCGGCGGTACCACCGTTTATCTGCTCGTCAATGATGCGCTTCATGGCTTCGTAATTGACCTTTCCGTCCTTGAACGGGGTGATAAGAGCCGTGGCGGAGCCTTTAAACAATGGCTGTTTCATAAATAGCCTCCTTATAGCGTGGGATTATTACTTCCTTGTGATGTAGTTCTCGGCGCAGAGAAGCTCCGCAAGGAGAACGGCGCCGCCCGCAGCGCCTCTGAGCGTGTTGTGAGACAGCGCGACGAACTTGTAATCGTACTGCGTGTCGGGGCGAAGGCGGCCGATGGATACCGCCATGCCATGCTCAAGCTCACGCTCGGACTTGGTCTGCGGTCTGTCGTTTTCGGTGAAATAATGGAGGAACTGCTTGGGCGCGGAGGGAAGCTGAAGCTCCTGCGCGCGGCCCTTGAAGGATGCCCAGCGGCTGATGAAATCCTCCTCGGTGGGCTTTTTGTCGAAGCTTACGAAGGTGGCGGACATGTGCCCGTTAGTTACGGGGACGCGAATGCACTGGGCGGTGATGGCAGGGGCGGCAGCCTTGACTATCTCGCCGTTCTGAACGGTGCCCCAGATTTTAAGCGGCTCCTGCTCGGATTTTTCTTCCTCTCCGCCTATGTAGGGGATGACATTGTCTATCATCTCGGGCCAGCGCTCAAAGGTCTTTCCCGCGCCGGAAATGGCCTGATAGGTGCAGACGAGGATCTTGTTTATGCCGAACTCGCGCATGGGATGCAGCGCGGGAACGTAGTTCTGGATAGAGCAGTTGGACTTGACGGCGATGAAGCCGCGCTTCGTACCGAGACGCTTCTTCTGCGCCTCGATAACGGCAAGGTGCTCGGGGTTGAGCTCGGGGACGACCATGGGAACGTCCGGAGTCCAGCGGTTGGCGCTGTTATTGGATACGACGGGGCATTCGAGCTTTGCGTACTTCTCCTCGAGGGCGCGGATCTCGTCCTTTTTCATATCGACGGCGCAGAACACGAAATCGACCTCGGCGGCGATCTTCTCCGCCTCGCCCACAGCGTCGCGCACGATCATCGTCTTTGCTTCCTCAGGGAGCGGCGCCTCCATAGCCCAACGGCCCGAAACGGCCTCCTCATACGTCTTTCCCGCGCTGCGGGCGCTCGCCGCGAGGACGGTAAGCTCAAACCAGGGGTGTCCGGAGATAAGCGTGATAAAACGCTGGCCGACCATTCCGGTCGCGCCGATGATGCCAACTTTGTATTTTTCCAAGATGAATCCTCCTCTTGCAGATTAATATCCATATTATGTATAAAGGTGTAAATGTCGGTTCTTAGCGCATATTGTCTTGCAAAACCGCGATAATTTGGTATAATGGGACAAGAATACTGTGTTGAATATTGAACTATTATTCTCAATATAATAGCAGACAGTTTAGCTCGTGTCAATTGTATAAATGACTAAATCATGAGGATTTCCAAGATGAAAACACGAAAATTCAGGACGCGGCTCCTTTCGCTCTTCGCCGCGGCATTCTTCGGCTTCTCGGCGCTGCTTTCCGCCGCGCCCTCGGCTGCACACGGAGAATACGTAAACCCCTACACGACGCTGCGCATCGGCCTGTATTACGGCGACGAGGCTCTCAGCTCGGCCAACCTTGAAAACAGCGTCGGCTCCGGCTTTACCTTCGGCTATTTCGACCAGAACCGCGAATTCCACGCCGTCGGCGAAACGGATAACACCAAGCTCACAATGATGAAGGACTGGACAATGTACCTTTCCGGCGGCAAGTATTATGACGAGGCGCCGTCTGGCAGCTATGAGGCCATCGGCTGCTACCATATCCGCGTAAACCGCGAGTTTTACAGCTTTGCCGAGGCAAAGGAACAGTGCGCGGGCTACAATAATTCCTTCGTCGCGTTCCATAACGGCGCGTGGTACGTCTGCGCGGGCAGCTATTCATCCTATGGCGCCGCCGAGACTGCTGCCTATGAGCGCGGCATTGATGGAACGCCCATGACGGCAAGCTCCAACTGCGTTACCGTCGTCGCCACGGGGACTACCGAGGTCCTTTTCCAGTTCGATTACGGGACGAGCGCCTCCCTCGCCGTTATGCCGAGGAAGGACGAAAGCGGCGAAAACCCGCAGACCTGGTTCAAGGGTTACAAATACTACGGCGCGTTCCAGTACGCCCGCCTCACAGGGAAGAACATCACGGTAGTCAATTTCATCGACGTGGAGGATTACGTCAAGGGCGTCGTGCCCTATGAGATGAACACCGAGTGGCCCATCGAGGCGCTCAAGGCGCAGGCCGTCTGCGCGAGGACCTACGCCGCCTCGCATATAAATAACCATGCCTCAAACGGCTTCGACCTCTGCAACTCCACCCACTGTCAGGCCTATCGCGGAACGAACGCCGCAGGCGAGGGCAGCGACCGCGCCGTGGACGAAACAGCGGGCATGTACCTTACTTATAACGGAGAACTCTGCGAGACTTATTATTTCTCGTCGGACGGCGGCGCGACTGAGGACAGCGAAAACGTCTTCGAGGAAGCAATACCCTATCTTCGCGGCGTGGCCGACCCCTACGAACAGTATGTAAACACGGGCAAAGCCGACTGGAAATTTACCTATACGGCGGACGATATAACGGGCATACTCAAGCTCAAGGGCTATAACTGCTCGCAGATAGTGAGCGTCACGCCGGAGTATACACGCTCGGGGAACATCTATTCCCTTAAATTCACCGATTCCAGCGGCAAAAGCTGGACCTTCAAGAAATATAACGCCAGCTCCATCCTCTACAGCAATACTTATGGCAAATATACATACAGTATGCATTTTACCGTGACAACGGGCGACGGGGAGGGCGGCACGAGCTCGATTTACGTAAACAGCGCCGCCGATACGCTCGATACCTCCGAGCCTGTCTACGCCATTGGCGCAGGAGGGGAAAGGGCTGAAATTCCTTCCTCGTCGATAAGCGTAATAAGCTCCGGCGGAACGGAGAGCCTTTCCATCGCGGGCGGAGGAAAAACGCTTACCGGCGATAAATACGTCATTTCCGGCTCCGGCTGGGGCCATAACGTCGGCATGAGCCAGTTCGGCGCAAAGGCTATGGCGGAGCTTGGCTACAGCTATGAGGATATTCTCAAATTCTATTATACCGGGGTTACTATCGGATGAAAACCAGCGATTTTTATTATGAATTACCGCAGGAGCTGATTGCTCAGACTCCTCTTGAAAAGCGCGACCATTCCCGCCTGATGCTGCTTGACAGAGCCACGGGCGAGACTGAGGACAGAATGTTTTATGAGCTACCGGATTTTTTAAAGGCGGGGGACTGCCTCGTTCTTAACGATTCCCGCGTTATCCCCGCGCGTCTCTTCGGAAAGCGCGAAACGGGCGGCGCAGTCGAGGTGCTGCTGCTTAACGATAAGGGCGGCGGCAAGTGGGAATGTCTCACAAGACCGGGGCGCAAAACTAACCCTGGGGTGCGTATTTCCTTCGGCGATGGGCGGCTGAACGCCGTCGTGCTCGATAAGCTCCCGGGCGGCAACAAGCTCATACAGTTTGAGTATGAGGGTATATTCCTCGAAATACTGGAAGCGCTCGGCAAAATGCCGCTGCCGCCATACATTACCGAGGAATTGAAGGATTCGGAGCGCTATCAGACGGTTTACTCGAAAAATCTCGGCTCGGCGGCGGCTCCCACGGCGGGGCTCCATTTCACGCCTGAGCTTTTGGATAAGCTCAGAGCAAAGGGCGTAGAGGTATGCTTCCTCACGCTGCACGTCGGCCTCGGCACCTTCCGCCCCGTCAAGGAGGAGGAGCTTGAAAACCACGAAATGCACGCGGAGTATTGCGTGATAGACAAGGACACCGCCGAGAAGATAAACCGCGCGAAGAGGGAAGGCAGGCGCGTAATAGCCTGCGGAACCACAAGCTGCCGCACGCTTGAAGCCGTGAGCGACGAAGCTGGGCTGCTGCGCGAATTTTCGGACTGGATAAATATTTTCATCTATCCGGGCTATAAGTTTAAATGCATAGACGGCCTCATAACAAATTTCCACCTCCCCGAAAGCACGCTTATCATGCTCGTTTCGGCCTTTGCCGGCAGAGAGCACGTTATGGCCGCCTATAAAAGGGCGGTGGAAGAAAGGTACAGATTTTTCAGCTTTGGGGACGCGATGCTGATAAGCTGAATATAAAGGGCTTTGAATGCTCTTGACCCATATATATTAATTGAGAATTCTTCAGTTTTTCATACTACGAAACAAATAAGGAACATACTATGTCATTTAAAATCATCAACAAAGACGGCCACGCCCGGCGCGGCGAATTTTCCTGCCCGCACGGGACGGCGCAGACCCCCGTGTTCATGAACGTGGGCACACAGGCGGCTATCAAGGGCGGCCTTTCGAGCGAGGACCTTGAAAACATCGGCTGCCAGATAGAACTTTCAAACACCTACCACCTCCATCTGCGCCCCGGCGCGGAGCTTGTGCGCGACTGCGGCGGCCTGCATAAGTTCATGGACTGGAAGCGACCTATCCTCACGGACAGCGGCGGCTTTCAGGTCTATTCTCTCGCGGAGAAAAAGAACATCAAGGAAAACGGCGTTACCTTCCGCTCCTATATCGACGGGCGGAAGATTTTCATGGGGCCGGAGGAGAGTATGCTCGTTCAGTCCCGCCTCGGCTCGGATATAGCCATGGCCTTCGACGAATGCGTGGAGATACCCTCGCCCTACGAATATTTCAAAAATAGCTGCGACAGGACTTACCGCTGGCTCGTCCGCTGCAAGGAGGAGCTTGCGCGCCTCAATTCCATGGACGGCGCCGTGAACCCGGGGCAGATGCTTTTCGGCATTAACCAGGGCGGCGTGTTCAAAGACCTTCGCGTCAACCACATGCGCCAGATAGCCCAGCTCGACCTCCCCGGCTACGCGATAGGTGGCCTCGCCGTCGGCGAAACGGCGGAGGAGATGTACGAGATAATCGAAGCGCTCGACCCGGAAATGCCGCAGGACAAGCCGCGCTATCTCATGGGCGTCGGAACGCCGGAGAACATCATCGAGGGCGTCCGCCGCGGCGTCGATTTCTTCGACTGCGTAATGCCCTCCCGCAACGGAAGGCACGGCAAGCTTTTCACATGGTCGGGCGTAATGAACATAAAAAACGAAAAATACAAAAACGATATGCGCCCCATAGACGAGGAATGCGACTGCCCCGTATGCAGACGCTATTCCCGCGCCTATCTGCGCCATCTTTTCGCCTCGGGCGAAATTCTCTCCATGCGCCACGGCGCGATGCACAATCTCTATTTCTACAATAAGCTCATGGAGAAGATACGCGCCGCGATAGAGGAAAACCGCTACGAGCAGTTCAGAGCGGAGTTTTACGATAAATACCTGCCAAAACGCGGCGAAGGCTGACTTTAATCGACTGTGACGTATTCCGCTTCCATCAGATCTTCTATTCTGCATCCAAGCGCTTTGGAAAGCGCGACAAGAGTGGAGGCCGCCGCCTTGTTGATGTTTTTCGATTTGTTCTCATATTGCTGCAAGGTTCGGAGGTTTACGCCGGATTTTTCGGAAAGCTCCTTTTGTGACAAACCGCTTGAAAGCCTGACAATCTTCAGATTTGAGCCTCCTGTTTTTCGTTTCATCATCTGATTCAGCGTTTCTATGCTTTTCTCCTCCGGGGCTTCGTGAAGCGACGGATAAAGCTTTAACAGCGACTCTCCGTCTATGTGTGTGAGAATCTGTTTAAAGCTGTTTCCGCTGAACCACTGATAAAGAGCAAGCGTCCATCCGCACCAGTATTCAGGCGAAAACGAGAATTCGGCTTGTGGGGGAGACAGCACACATTTTATTCCGGATGCGCTGTAAATCTCCTCCGCAAGCTCCGTTCCCGATAAGCCGGAAACGTATTTCGGCACTCCGGCTCCGAAGAGCTCGGCTATGCCGCTTGTTACA
>JAEEUX010000306.1 GCA_016290695.1 Oscillospiraceae bacterium | reverse complement strand
CGGGACGAAGGCCGGCTTCGACATTGAGATGCTGAACTACGTTTGCAGCCGCGTGAATATCCCGGTGATTGCCAGCGGCGGCTGCGGGAACCTCGCGCATTTCACGCAGGTCTTCCGCGAAACGAACGCCGACGCCGCCCTCGCCGCCTCGCTCTTCCACTTCGGCGAGCTGACGATAGAAGAGGTAAAGCAATCGCTGCGCGCAGACGGGATTCCGGTGAGGTTTTAATGATGGATTTATCTAGATTTTTTGAAAAATCCGAGCTTATCCCGGTGATAGTTCAGGATGAAAAAACGCGCGAGGTGCTGATGCTGGCCTACACGAACGAGGAGGCGCTGCGCCTTTCGCTTGAGACGGGGACGGCGTGGTTCTGGAGCCGCAGCCGCGGCGAGCTGTGGAACAAGGGCGCGACCTCGGGCAACTACATGCACATTTCCCGCGCCTTTGCCGACTGCGACAACGACACGCTGCTTTTCCTCTGCAGGCCAGACGGCCCGGCCTGCCACACGGGCGCGGTGAGCTGCTTTTTCAACGAAATACCGTTTGAAAACAAGCAATATATGAAAGCAGGGTTAATAAATATGGATGTTTTTGAAGCTTTATACAATACCGTTCTGAGCCGCCGCGATAATCCCGTGGAGGGCTCCTACACGGCCTACCTCTTTGAAAAGGGCATGGACAAGATTCTCAAAAAAGTGGGCGAGGAGTCTGCCGAAACGATAATCGCCGCGAAAAACGGCGTCAAGGAGGACACTATCGGCGAGATTGCGGACCTCTTTTACCACGTCACGGTCATGATGGTCGAAGCGGGCATTTCGATGGACGATTTGCGCGCCGAGCTTACAAAGCGCAGCGAGAAAACCGGCAATCTCAAGCAGTTCCACGTCACGGACAAGAACACCTGAAGGCAATTTGCGCGACCCGCTGCGAAGCCCTCGCTCCCCTTGAAGCGCACCGCAACCACTTTCGCTCCCCTTGGATAAGGGGAGCTGTCAGCAAAGCTGACTGAGAGGTCGAAGGCAGAGCGCAGCAGGCAGTAATTGGGTTTGTGCGCAAAACGAGCCAATGTGCAGGAGCACAAAACCCCATAAAAAAACACAACAAGCCGGTTTAAACAACGCGCCGCATTCGGCGTTTGTGAGGTGTAAGCTATGGTATTCCGCAGAGCCCTGTCGCGCGCGGTATGTCTTTTCACCGCCGCAGCTATTATTTGCCTGTATGCCAGCCCCGCCGCCTTTGCTTTGCAGACGGAGGCGGAGCGCCGCCGCGTTCGAATCGCCTTCAACTACGTAGATAACTATCAGGAGCTGGACATTAACGGGGACCCCGGCGGCTACGCCTACGAATACCTGCAGAACCTGCTCCTTTACACGAACTGGGATCCGGAGTACATCGGCTACGACAAGAGCTGGAAGGAAATCCAGACCATGCTCGAAAAGGGTGAAATAGACGTCGCTTTCAGTGCCCTCATGAAAGACAGTCTCCAGAGCCGCTTCGATTTTTCAAAATACGGCGTCGCGACCATTTCCTCGACTCTCCTTGTGCGCGACGACGAGGCGGACAAGTACACGGCCGGCGATTACGAGAGCTATAACGGCATGCGTATCGGCGTCGTCCGCGGTTCGCCGCAGGTAGCATCTCTCATGGCCTTTGCCGCCGAGAAGGGTTTTTCCTACACTCCGGTTCAGTATCAGAGCTTCATTCAGCTTGAGGAAGCTTTGCGCTCCGGCGTCGAAATCGAAGCCGCCGCCGTAAACGGCATGAACGGCGTCGAGGGCACCTTCGCGCTCGAGCTTTTTGACCCGCAGTATTATTACGCCATCGTGAAAAAGGGCAATTCAGAGCTGCTTGCCGAGCTTGACTACGCGATGGAGCAGGTTTCGGCGTATCAGGCAGGCTTCGTTTCATCGCTTTACGACAAGTATTTCGGCAAAAGCGAGGAAAACGGCAGAGTGTTCTTCACCTCGGAGGAGCTTGAATTTATTCAGGAATGCGAAGAAAAGGGCCTCGTATTCGATGCGCTCACCTTCACGAACGTCCGCCCCTTCTGTTATTATGATGAAAAAGGGCAGCTTACGGGCTTCCTATATGATATCGCGCGCCTTATTTCCGAGAAAAGCGGGCTGAACATCCGCTTCCGCCGCCCGCCGGCAACCTCGGAGCAATACGGCGCGCTTGTTAATTCTGCGAGCGTGGATCTTATCCTCACCTCCTC
>JAEEUX010000060.1 GCA_016290695.1 Oscillospiraceae bacterium | reverse complement strand
GCGCTTCGGTGAAGCGAAGCGCACAGGATGGAAAGCGACATCGGGCGAGCGGAACGCCTGTTCAGCAGCTTCCCTGAGAGGGGGCAAAAAAAGCCACACAAAAAGACTTCCGGAGGCTCTTTCAAGCAACCGGAAGTCTTTGTCTTAATTCAAATTATTCTTTGTCTCAATCCAGCTCGCGCGATCACATCGCGACCTTATCGCAGAAGCGCTGGACTATTGCCGCGACCTGCGCGCGCGTGGCGCTGCCCTGCGGGGCTACGCTGCCGTCGCCCATGCCGTTAATGAGGCCTGTGCCGACTGCCCACGCGATCGTGTCCTTCGCGTAATCGGAAACGCTGTCCGCGTCGCTGAACGCGCTAACGTCGCCCTGCGCGGAAACGTCGTAACCCTTGAACTTCGCGTAGTTATAGAGCATGACGGCGAGCTGCTCGCGGGAAACGGCGTCGTTTGCGCCGAAGCTGTCGCCGCGGCCCTGCGCGATGCCCGCGTCAACCATCCACGTTACGGCGCCCGCGAACCAATCGTCCGCAGAAACGTCGCTGAACGCTGCGGTGTCTCCGGAGGCTACAGCGCCGTCGAGATTAAAGAGAAGCTGGGCTATCATGCCGCGGCTCGTCGTCGCGTTCGGGCTGAAGCTTCCGCCGCCGACGCCGTTCATGACCTCGTGGCTTGCCGCCCACGCGACGCTGCCCGCAAACCAATCGTCGGACTTAACATCGCCAAAGCTCTTCGCGTTATCGAAAACCTTAAGCGTTGCGCCGCCATCGAGCGAGAGGACAACGCCGTCACCGTCGGTAGTGCTCGTCTTAACGATTTCCTCCGTGCCGTCCGCGCGGACAATGACCGCGACGGTGCTTGCCGTAACGTTTTCAACAGGGATCTCTACCTTTACGGGCTTATCCGTCTTCGGAAGCGCAACGGTAATGGGCGCGGCTGCATCGGCTGTCGCCGCCGCCTTTACCTCGGCCTGAAGCTTTACGCTCTCGCCGCTCTTAGCCGCTTCCGCGACTGCCTTTTCGCTTACCGTCGCCTCGACGGAAACTACCTTACCGTCCTTATCGGTCTTAACCGTTGCCGCAGAACCGTCCTGCGCCGTCGTTACGGCGGTCTTGGAGCCGTCGGCGTTCGTTGTGGTCTTGGTTACGCTGCCGTCGGGGTTCGTAACCGTGGTAGTCTTGGAGCTGTCATCCTTTTTGGAGCTGCCGCCGGTGCTTCCGCCGCCGGTGCTACCGCCGCCGGTGCCGCCGGTGCCGGTTCCTTCGCTCTTATAATTCGCCTTAACGCTTACAGCGTGCGCAGGCATGGTAAATGTTGTATCGCTTGCAGTTGCGCTATTGAAAGAAACATCATTGTTTTCGGCAGTCCATCTATCGAACACCATGCCGCTGGCCGGTTCGCCCGCATGGATTTCAACCGTCACGCCCTCGGCATATTCGCCGCTGGTCGCTCCGCTTGCAAGAGTTCCGCCGTTTACCGTTACGGTATACTTCGGGATATCCTCAAACACAGCCGTTACGGTAACGTCTTTCGCGGGCATGGTGAAGGAGGTTTCCTCAGCATTCTTATCCGCAAACTGAACGCCGTCGGAACTTGTCCACTCCTTGAAGCGCTGGCCCTCGGGAGCAGAATTCGCCGTAACGGTTACTAAAGTGCCTTCTGCGGCTGTTACCGGGTTTCTCATTCCGTCCACAACCGTTATAGCATATTTTACAGCGGCTGTCCACTGCGCGTAAAGCTCCGTGTCAGCGCTCAGAGTAACCGTATCTTTATCGGCATAGGACGTGCCGTTGTTATCCGCCAATGTATTCCAGTTACCAAAATAAGGCTTGTCATTGGGGGCGGTAAATCCATTTGCAGGAAGCTTGAACGCGGTGTCCTTGAGGAACTTGACAGGCGCCATGGTGCCGGAGCCGTCGTTAGCATTAAAGCTCACGGTCACGGCGGGCGCGGTCTTTACATATTTATAGCCAATTATGTCGTTATTAAGATCGGTGGCGCTTGCAAGCGTCAGTTCGCCGGAGCTTGCGCCGCCCGCCGCAGCCATAGCGTCAGCAAGGACTACACTGCCGTTGCCGTAAACCGCCTGCTTCTTTCCCGTAAATTCCGCGACGCCGCCATTTATTGTCAGCGAACATGTATTAGGTACATAAGCACCGAAGGAAACGGGATCCGCCGTACCTGCCGCGGTAAGCTTGCCGCCACTGATCGCCAGCTTTCCGAAAACGCCCACATTTCCGCCGTTTGCGATTGCTTCACCGTCCGTAATACTGATTCCAGGGTCATTTGCTTTGCTAAAAATACCCGCAAAATTTCCGGTTGCGGTAAGCTTGCCGCCTTGTACCGCAATTATTCTGCCGTAAACGCCATACGATTGATCTTCTCCTTCGCCGCCCTTTGCTTCGCCGCCGTCTGCGGTCACTGATGCATTATTCAGGATTCCAAGCAAGCCATTATAACCATAGCTGCTTCCGTTTTCGGCTTTGCCGCCGGTCGCGGTAAGCTTGGCGCTATCGGAAACAATGGTGCCTGTATGTTCAGAGTTATTCCTGAAACCAGTACTTTCATCTGATGTTGCTTCGCCGCCGATGGCTGTTACCTCGGCGTCGCCGCTGATTGACCAAGGATTGGGGTCATCTTCTCCTTCTATACCGCAGGAGCATTCGGCCGTGCCGCCGATGGCGGTAACTTTTCCTCCGGGAACAGTCAGCGCGCCCCTATTTTGAATGCCGACTGAATAACCGGTCGCCGTGCCGCCGGTAGCTTCCAGTTCACCGCCGGAAACGGATAAACCATTAGTCATTACGCCAAATGAGATTTGGGCGGCTTCGCCGTTGGCAGTCACCACAGGCTCGCCTTCTATGGTCATCCCAGCATATGCTTTAATACCACACGAATCAATATTCGCCTTGCCGCCGTTGGCAGTCACAACAGATTTGCCCGCTATTGTCAGGTCATCAGTTGCTATAATACCATACGACGAGTTATTTCCCGCCTCGCCGCCGGTGGCAGTCACCTTAGATTCGCCCTCTATGGTCAGATTTTTATCTACGTCAATACCATACGATGAACTGTATGCCTTGTCGCCGGTGGCGATAACTTCGGCATTTCTTACTGTCATATCATTTACTATGTAAATGCCGTAGGAATTCCCATTACCTGTACCCTCGCCGCCGTTGGCAGTAACTTTGGCATTGTTGTCTACAGTCAAGCAATCGGCGTAAATACCAGTAGACTCATAGGCCTTGCCGCCGGTGGCGGTAACGGTGCCGCCGGTAACATTGACACCTTGTTGAGCCCAGATGCCTTCACTGTGTTGTCCCGAACCATAAGACGCTTCTCCACCCGTGGCCGTGAGCTCGCCGCCGGTAACGGTTATATCGTTACACAATATGCCAACACTCTGAGTATAATAAGTATTTTCTTCCGCGCAGCCTCCGGCCGTTGCGTCAACCTTGCCGCCGGAGAGAGTGAGAGTTTGGCACAGTATACCGCTGTTTGTAGCCGCATTTGATTCACCGCTCATCGCGGTGAGAGCGCCATTGGCTCCGACGGTTACGTTATTAGTGAAAATATAAACTCCATGCGTCCAGCACGCGTCGTCGCTCACGGAATGAAGCGTGCCGTTTACAACAAGGTTAGCCCCTATGCCCGAAGAATATACGCCGTAGGAACCGGCATCCGGCGCTTTGCCGCCTTTTGCAGTGACGGTCGCGCCCTCTTCAATCGTAAGAATGCCGTTTTCAAATCTGATACCGCACGAAGCATATTCCGGGGTACTATAATCAACCCAATTATAATTCGAGCCGGAAGCAATGACAGTCAGAGAGCCAGATTCTGCACCGTCAGCTTTCTTAATAGTCAGGTTGCCGTTAACGTATATACCCGCGCACGTATCATCTCCGGCTCCGGATGACCAGTGGAAGTAATTATGACCTTTAAGTGCGATAATCAGGTCATGATTACAAAAAATGCCAAAATTTTCGCCATATATGTCGATATCAGCATTATCCAAAGTCAAGGTCTTTGTATCAAAGTCATAGTCAATTTTGCTGCCTTCACCCACTGTAGTAGCCATATTCTCCAAAGCCCCTGCAATGTCCGACGCATTGGAATCAGTAATCTCTAAGTCTGCTACTTTTAATACAGGCGTTTCCGTTGCCAGCGCCGCGCTCGGGAAAAGCGCGAGGCAAAGCGCGATAATCATAAACACGCTTGCCAGTCTTTTACAAACTTTTTTCATTCTTTTTCCTCCCAAATATTTGTTACTGCTTTTGATTCCTTATCCGAATGCCCCGCGAGGCGCGGAGCAGCATTTCACCCCCTGATAAACGTAAAAAAGCGCCGTACCCGCGGAAAACCCGCCGGTACAGCGCACAGCTATATAAGAGCAGATAATATCATATTATCTGTTCTGTTCTGTAAGAATTTGAGCCTTTCGGACATGCTTGTCAAGACCTTCCGTTGGTATTTCTCGGGGTTATTGATCCAATGCCACGTTTCAGCCGAAGCACAGGCGGCAGAGAAGAACAAAGTTTATATTAACACTTTTTAACAAGGATTTCAATATATATAACAGAAAAAGTATAATATTGGAAGCCGCATGTTCGGAAGCGTCGGTATTATTATGTGTGCGTCGGCTCATTCCGGCTTGACTAAAACGGGCAATAAATGCTATAACAACCATATAGCAGTCGTTCTACCGGCTCGTTCGGCAGCATATTGCGCCAAGCCGGTCAATCGAATCAATTTTACCGGCGGAGCGAGAAACGCCGGAACAGGAAGGGAGAAAAATCATGCCATATATGCGCGTAAGCCTATCGAAAAAGCTGACGGAGGAGCAGCGTCAGAGCCTTTATGAAAAACTGGGCGAGGCCCTGAGGCACATCCCCGGCAAGGAGCCGGGAATGCTTTTTGCCGAAATTGAGGACGGACGGCAGTTCTACGCCTACGGGAAGAAGCAGGATAATTTCGCTTTCGTGGACGCCCGCTATTTCAGCCGCGTGGAGTATCATGCGAAGCGGAACTTTGCGATAGCCGTTATGAAAGCCATCGAGGAGGTGGCGGGCACGCAAAGCGTGAATATCTCCATGAATATCTTTGAGTTATCCACCTGGGCAGGCTTTGGGGATTTGAACGACGAGTTC
Organism: Oscillospiraceae bacterium; assembly: GCA_016290695.1. Taxonomy (GTDB): domain Bacteria; phylum Bacillota; class Clostridia; order Oscillospirales; family Oscillospiraceae; genus RGIG6375. The sequence goes on along the minus strand of JAEEUX010000060.1, from coordinate 6,212 downwards.
TACAAGGAGCCCGGCTCCGGCTGGGGTTAAGGCAACGCCGCATAATTCCGGCGCATAGATTGCGCCATCAGGATTTTCGTCAGATTGTTCAAAAAACGCAGGTAATACTTTGTGTATTGCCGAGTATTTTTGGACGATATGACGGAATATTCTGCAAGTAAGATATGTGCCGGGAATTATGCGGTGTTGCCTTAGTTTATTTATTCTCGTTTTTATGCTTCATTTCGCTGCGGCTTTTGGCTGAGGGAGCGCGCCGCCCTTGGTTTCAAGGCTCTTATAAATGTCCAGATACTGCGCTATGCAGGGGTTTGCGTTCAGCCTGTCCCAAACGCAGATGAGGCTCACAGGGAAATACTCGCGGATATGGACGAGCTTTAAAAGCGGATTGAAGGCCGCCGCGTGGTTATCCGTCAGTACGGCGACGCCCTTGCCGGACTCGACGCCCGCGAGAAGCTCGTCGATATTATCAAGCTCCGTGATTCGCGGCACGAAGCCCGCCGCGCCGCAGACCTCGCGCACCATGGGGCTGAGCGTCGGCGAAACGTCCTCGCGCAGGCTCAGAAAGGTGTCGTTTTCAAAGTCCTTCAGCGAAACGTCCTTCGCCCCGGCGAGCGGGTGCGCTATCGAAACGGCCACGCAGCGGCGGTAGTTGGCGCTTTCAAAATACCGCAGGCGCGCGTTCCCGTATGCAGCCGAGCCTATCATCACGGCCAGGTCCATGCGCTGCTCCATGAGGTGCTGGATAATTTCGCGCGCGGGCGAATGGACTATCGTGAGCTCGACCTCCGGGTGCTGCTGCCAGAACATGGCGACGGTTTTCGAGTCGTGCTCGGAGAGTATTTCGTTGTTTACGAATCCTATGACGAGGCTGTTCTGCCCGGCCTCGTTCGCGCGTTTTGCCTCCGCGATGGCCTGCTCGCGCGCTTTTTCGCTCTCCTTCATCCAGCGGTAGATTATCTCGCCGCCCGGGGTGAGGCTGAGGATATTGTTTTTCCTGTGGAAGAGCATGACGCCGAGTTCATCCTCAAGCGCGGCTATCTTCCGGCTCAGCGCCGGCTGCGAAATATACAGCTTTTCCGCCGCAGCCGTAAAATTAAGCAGCTCCGCCGCCTCCATAAAGCATTGCTCCTGCGAGGAATTCATCCTTCATCACCCTTCTATTAGGGCAACACCGCATAATTCCCGGCACATATCTTACTTGCAGAATATTCCGTCATATCGTCCAAAAATACTCGGCAATACACAAAGTATTACCTGCGTTTTTTGAACAATCTGACGAAAATCCTGACGGCGCAATCTATGCGCCGGGAATTATGCGGCGTTGCCTTAGCTAAAGCCTTTAGCATATTGTACCATATTCTTCGCGCTTTCTCAAGTGCCGCGCGCAAAATACCGCGCCCCGCTTTCGGGAGGGAGTTCCGTAAGCGGGGCGCGTATAGCCCATACTGATATTCGATTATCAGTGTCTATATTGCAGCTGCGGGCGCTTGAGCATGAGATGGCGCGGGCGGCGCGAGGAGGAGCTCTCCTTCGCCATCACCGCGCAGAGCAGCAGGGGTATCACGGCGGAAACCGCACCCACCGTGAACGCTGCCGCGACGATGCCGCCGAGGACGCGCGAGCTGAGGAAATTGAAGAACAGCGACGAAGCGCCGAGCGCGAGCAGGACGACGCCGTATATCTCCGCGCTGTGCTTTGTGCCGAAGGAATCGGTCGTGAGCGCCGCGTTTATCGAAGACGGGCCGCCGAAGGCGAAGGCAAGGGCGCATATCGCGGCGATATAGGCCGCGCCGCCGACGCTTATGAGCAGGAGCGAGGCTGCCGCCGTCATCACGGCGAGCAGGCAAAGCGTCTGGGTTCTGCCGAGCCTGTCCGAAACAACCGCCATGAGCAGGCGTCCGGCGGTGTTGGCAATGCCGGTGAGCGAGAGGGCGAGCGCCGCCAGCTCGGGCGTAAGGCCGCGCTCGATACCCAGGTCATAAATCATGGGCGTGGCGAGGTTCCACGCGCCGTTTATGAAGAACACGATGAAGAAAATGCACCAGAATTTCTTGCTGCGAAGAGCCTGAACAAGGCCCATTTCTTCATGCGCCGCCATGTCGCCGTTTTTCGCGGGAGCAGCCTCCGGCGGGCGCTGAATGAGCGCGCAGCCCAGCATGCCGACGATGAAGAAGCCGACGCCGAGCACGGCGAAAACGCCTGTGAAGTCAACTATTCCCGCCTCGGTTCTGAACGCATCCATAATAAAGCGCATCACCGGCACGAAAACCACCGTTGACAGGCCGAACGCGCCGATGGCAAGCCCGGAGGCAAGTCCCTTGCGCCGCGGCATCCATTTCTGGATGCAGTTTACGCAGGCGGAATAGGCTATTCCGCTGCCCGCGCCGCCCGCGACGGCGTAAGTGAGGACGAGCAGCCCCGCGCTGCATTCGGTAAGCAGCGCGCCGGAGCCGATGCCCGCGGCAAAAAGCGCCACGCCGAGCATCGCCGTGAAGCGGTGGCCCCTTCTGTCCGTGAGTATGCCTCCCGCGAGGCCGCCCGCGACGAAGGCCATGAGCATATAGGAAGCCATCATCCCCGCCGCCTGCGGGGTCATATTGAGGCTTTCCGCGACGGAGCTTTTAAGAACGCTCCAAAGGTAAATTATCCCCACGCAGAGCTGCACCATAAGGCAGCCGACCACAGAGCGCAGCGCCGCGCGGCTAATCTGTTTTTCCGTATTTTCCACGCCTATCAACCCATGTGAGAAAGCTGGACGTAGTAAAGGGCGATGAGGCCGATTATTGCGGCGGTGGGAATGGCGGCGAGGAGCTTTACGCCTATCTTCTTAAGCTTTTCGCCGAGGTCGAGGGAACGGGTTTCGTTAGCGTTAATGGTTTTGGTGAGAGTAGACATTTTGAATTACCTCCAAAAAATATTTTGTGTTTTTGCTTTTGTTCAATGTTTTTCTTTGGACTTTTGCATCGTTTTCGATGTTCCGTCCTTGTGATTATAGTCTACTCCGCCGCGCGCCGTTTGTTAACTGCCGCTTTTGCATGGGCTCCCCCTCAAAAAACGCATGGAATACTGAGGGGGCAGCCAACCATGAGTGAAAAGATTTCGGAAAGGAATGCAGTGAGAAAGAAAGCTGTCAGAGGTGTCTTTCGCGTTCAAAACCTGCAGCAGCTTATCGACTAAGCCGCATAATGCACAACAAATCTCAGCCGGACTTGTGCATGATGATAGGCAGAGCCTGCCCGAGAAGCCTTTTAACACTCTCAAAGGTTTGCGAATATGCGACTGCCCGTTTTATCGAGCCAGCGCAGCACAACCAGCGAGCCGACGAGGAAGAGCACCGTCCAGATCGAGAGATAGAGCGCCGCGCCGAGCTTGTAGCCGACGAGGAGATAAATCCCGCACAGAGCCAAGCTCACGGCCCAGCCGCCGAAGAGAGAGAGCATTACCGCACCGCTCTGCTTGATGGGGGCAATCTCGCTCGTCCAGCTCATGACGGGCATCTTCAAGTTGATTGCCGTTTCGCAGAACGCCGAGAACAGCACATAACTGAGCGAGAGGACGCAAATGAGCAGCTTCACCGCAACTGAAGCGTTTACAACGAGCGCCGTGCAAACGGCGGCAAAGAACATGGGTATGCCCGTAAGGATTATCTGCAGTGCCGCCTTTGCTCGCAGCGCCGTCCCGGGATTAATCGGCAAGGACTGCGGTATCCAGATGCTTTTACCCTCAAGCGAAACGGATGGCGCCGCCATATCGTTCATCGCCGCCACCATGCAGAGCACGGCGCAGACGAAGGCTGCGGCGCTGCCGGGCTTCGTCTCAAAGACCTTTTCGATGGTCTCGCAGACCTGAGCACCCTTTATGAGCATCAATACGCCGCCCGCGGGCAGGAGCAGCACGCCGAGGCCGCAGTTGAGCATATAGCTCGGGCTTTTGGTAAAGCGGCCGAATTCTTTCCCCAGGAATGCTCCGAATACGGATTTTTGCCTGGCGGTTTTTTCGACGTACTTCACCTTTTCCGTCTTTCCGGCGTCCGTCGCTATGCTGATAAAGCTGCGGGACATAAGGTACCACACGAGCGCGAATACGGCAAGCGCCGCAGCAAAGGTTATGAGCGTCGGAATCCAGGCTCCCTCGCCCATTCTGCCGAAGAGGAAGAGCGCATACGCCGCGCCCTTTATTCTTTCGGCATAAGTCTCTGCGTTCATAATGAGCTCTCTTATGAAACCGTTTGCCTTGAAATACAGGAAATAATACGCTCCGAAGAATACAAGCGCGATAATAACCGAAATAAAGCTCTTGTTTTTAAGCTTGAGGCTTACCTTCGCCACCACCCATCCGAGCAGACAGGAAAGAATCATAACGATGATGCTTATGGCAAGGAACATAATAATTCCGCATACGACGCGCGACGCCGTTATGCCCGCGACTATCCAGTATACTATCGGAGTCGGGATAAAAACCGTCGCGGAATATAGCGTACCCATGAGGTAGACGTTTATCAGGCGCGAAGCCATGATGTAGCGCACGGGAATGGGCAGGGAAAGCATAAGGTCGTTATCCTTGGCAAGATAAAGGCCCGAATAGGTATTGAAAACGCTGCCGAACGCGCCGAGGACGATGGCTATTCCTCCCAGCATGAGGAAGTACATCCATCCCATGCCCGCCGCGACGAAGCTGCCGCATATGGAAAAGGCAAGGAAGGAGAACAATCCGCCGAGAAATCCGACCATGACGACGGCGAAGAACACGAACCATCCGGCAATGGCAGCCTTGGAGCGCATTTTATTTTTCTTCGCATCGAAGAAATAGCTTTTGAATACCTCCGCCAGCTGCTTTTTTATAAGGACCTTAAGCATTTACTCCGCCTCCAGTTCCAGGAATACCTCTTCGAGGCTGTCGTCACCCTTGACCTCGTCCATCGTGCCTTCCTTTACGAGCTTGCCCTGCTTGATTATGGCAACCTTGTCGCAGAGCTTTTCGGCCACCTCGAGAACGTGGGTCGAGAAGAATATCGCGCCGCCCATGTCACAATGCTCGCGCATCATTTCTTTTAACAGGTGGGACGCCTTGGGGTCGAGGCCGACGAAGGGCTCGTCCATAACAATGAGCTTCGGGGAATGGAGCCACGCCGAGATAACGGCAAGCTTCTGCTTCATGCCGTGGGAATAGGCGGAGATCGGCTGCCCGAGGTCGTCGGTAAGCTCGAAAACATCGGCGTATTTCTGTATTTTTTCCTTTCGCTCGTCGGCGGAAATGCCGAAAATGTCCGCCACGAAGTTCAGGTATTTTATGCCGCTCATAAAATCGTAAAGGTCCGGATTATCTGGGATGTAGGCCATCTCACGCTTGCATGCGACGGGATCGTTCACGATGCTTTTGCCGCACACGCTTATGGTTCCCGCATCGAATTTGAGGATGCCGACGGCGCTTTTGAGCGTCGTGCTCTTGCCGGCGCCGTTATGCCCGATGAAGCCGAAGATTTCGCCTGCCTGAATGTGCAGGCTCAGGTCGTCCACCGCTTTTTTGTCTCCGTAGGTCTTTGTCAGATGTTCGATTTTAAGCATTGCTTTATTCTCCTTTAGTGTCGTCGTCTTAATTATTGATAAGCTCCTTAAAAAGCGAGTTCTTATCGTATTTGCCCTCCGCAAGGCCCGGTATCTCCTTGTACGCCTTGCAGATCGCGAGGCTCACCTCGGAAAACACGGCGCTCATTTCTTCGTCCGAATACGGGCAGTCGTCCGTTACGATAAGCGTCGCGAAGCTGAAGGACATGAGCCACAGGTCTCGGAAATACGAATCCGCAGAATGCGCGTCCATGTTGTAAATACGCATTATGGACTCGCGCACAAGCTCCTGCGAAAGCTTCAGGACCTCCATCGCTCCGCCGACCGCGCCGTTCGGCTTCGTGAGGAAAAGGAGCTTATAAATCTCCGGCTCCTCCTTGGCAAAACAGATGTACTGCTGCCCGACGCCCAAAAACGGGATGGGCGAACTCAGCCCGCGCTCGACGTATTCGCGGTAGTTCTGCTTGGCGAGGTCATAAACGTCGCTCCGAAGCTGCTCCATAGTTTCGTAATATGTGAAAATGGGGCGCGGAGAAACCTTCAGTTCCGCGGCGACCTCGCGTGCCGTGACTGCCTCTATTCCTTTCCTCTTGGCAACCTCGAAGGCGGCCCGAATTATTTCTTCTTTTTGAAATTTAACCTTAGGCG
>JAEEUX010000059.1 GCA_016290695.1 Oscillospiraceae bacterium | reverse complement strand
TCATGAGGTTGACCATCGTGTTCGTCATCTCGCCGAGGTGGTGGCACTGCTCAAAGAGGCCGGGAGCGACGAAGGGAGCTTTATAGGCAAGGTTCGGGTCAACCTTGTCGAGAATGGCCTTGAGGTTGGCCCACTCCTCGTCGGGAAAATCAAGGGAGGGAGCATGGACATAGTCCTGCCAATGCTCAATGTCTTTGATAACGATGGTGTCCGGGTTATGGACGGGGAAAGCGCCGGGGGTGCCAAGCGGGAAGCTGTTGGTGACGCCCCATGCGTTCTTTACGTTTTCCTGGCCGTAAGCCGGAGAGGGGCTGTGCATGATGGCGGGGTGAAGAATGAGACGAATGGCCTCATACTGGTTAGCGTAACGATCAGGGTTGAGACCCTTGGCCGCCTCATAGAAATTTTGCTTAGGACTGAGCATTTGGTTTCCTCCTTAAAATATGAAAGCTTGTTCGAGTTGTAATAATTATTTTATAAGTAAACACGTTCGGGCATTTACCACTATCCAACTATATCGAATTATACCAAAAAAATATCCGCTCTTCAAGAGGAATAAGGATAAAATACATATTTACTCTTGTTAGAAACGAATTTGTGGCATATAATGGAGAAAAAGAATATTAATAATATCAATATATAAGCTACAGAAAGGAAAATGAAAATGGCTGAAGAAAAAAACATTATGGCTGAAAACGGTCAGCCCACCTTTGAGGGCCTGAGCCAGTTTTGCCCGCCCCACTGCTTTGAACTTGCAGGCAGGGAGCTGAAGCTCTGCATGGATAACGGCTACGATTATATCCTGCGCTTTGACCGCAAAACCGTAACCTGGGGCAAGGAGGGCGAAGAGCCGCGCACGGACGAATACGTCTGCCTCAAGGCCGAGGACGAGACCTATTTCATAAACGCGGAGATTACCGGCGTTACGCCGAGGCTCGGCCTGACGCTCATACTCGACGATGAAAACGCGCTCGTCACGGTTATAACCGGGCGGCAGGGAATGAACCCGAAGTTTCCGTACCTCGTGGAGATCGGCGCGGAGTTCGGCGCGGTGGAGATACCCGGAAAGCCGCTCAACGAAAAGCGCCACGGCTACACGACGGACATGATAGGCCGCGCCGTGCTCTGGACCTATTCGCCCGATTTCTGCATCATCCACGCTTACACCACCGAACGCTACTATAACGTGACTCTCCCGGAGCCCGACCATGAGCCGACGCCTAAGGAGATAGAGGATAATAAGGCTATGGCGGAGTCCTTCAAGGGCTATAAGGACCCGACGGAGCCTGCGCTTTACATCCGCATCAAGGACGGAATCTATGTATTCGCCTTTGCCGAGCAGAACCTTGAGAAGTTCACGGGGCCGCTCACGCGCGGCAACAGTCTCGCCTTCCTTATGAACTTTAAACGGATGTACGACGTGGGGCGCTCCTTTGGCACGAATGCCAAGCAGCAGCCGGAAAATTACTGCTTCGGAGCATACGGCAAGGAAATTCCCTTCCCGGAGAAGTTCAAAAACCTTAACAGCGAATATTTCGTGTGAGGCGCGGCTATGGACTTTTCGGTTATAGATAAGCTGGGGCTCGACCTGCCGCCCGTGGGCGTTTATTATGACCTTTTCCGCCCGGAAAACATCCCGCCTATGGACGAGGGAATAAACAAATCCCTGTGCGAGATCCTCCGCTACGCACAGGAGAAGGACGAACCCTTTTATTTCAGCAAGGAGCACCCGGAAAACTGCGTGGGTAAAATAATGGTGGGGATGGACAGCTTCGCCCCCTCCGCCGAAAGCGGACAGATCGGCCCGAGACTCGGAGTTTTCGACTCCGCGCGCTGCAACGCGAGGCTCTATTATTCCGTCAAGCGCTTGCCCTGCGGCTCAGTGAACTACGTTTCCTTCGTGCCGTACCGCCATTTAAAGAGCGTGCCGGACGTGCTCATTTTCACAGGCCCCGCCGCGAAGCTTGAGCCTGTCCTCAGAGCGTCCACGTACTCGACGGGCGAGGGCTACCATTCCGAGTGTACGCCCGTTATGGGCTGCTCGTGGTTCATGGTGTACCCGTACATGACGGGGAAAATCAATTTTGTCGTTCCCGCATTTGTCCACGGCCCCCACGGCAGGCAGCTCTGGGACTCCGACACCGTCGTGGTTTCTGTGCCGTACCAGTGGGTGCCGACAGTGATGGAGAATCTCGGCAAAATGCCGTTTGAGCTCAAGGGCCATGAAAGCAAGGAAGCCTATTACGCCGAGTTCGGCGGGATATTGGCAGACATGGAAGAAAAAATGAAGAATCCGTGAAATCTTGACAAACCGGAATGTGTACGCTATAATGTACATATAATAGACGGAGGGGATCATCATGACGAACACAAACGCGACAAACTTCCGGCAGAACGCTTTTGCTTATTTCGATCAGGCGGTCGTATATGGAGATGTAATTAACGTCAGCACAAAGAACGGCAACGCCATAGTTATGAGCGAAGAAGACTATCGCGGGATGACGGAAACGCTTTATCTTGCGTCAATTCCCGGCATGACCGAAAGCATTCTCGCCTCCCGAGAGGAAAAAACGGAGGACTGCCAGAGCTTTGATCCTTCGGAGGATTGGTGATGTACAGGGTCGTGCTGAGCCGTCAGGCGCTCAGGGACAAGGATAAAATCAAACAGGCCGGATACGGCAAACGCGCAAAAGCGCTTTTGGAATTGATTTCGGAAGACCCCTATAAAACGCCGCCGCCTTATGAAAAGCTCGTCGGTGACCTTAAAGGCTTTTACTCACGGCGTATAAACCTCCAGCATCGGCTTGTATATGAGGTGCGCGAGCAGGAAAAAACAGTAGTCATCGCCAGAATGTGGACACATTACGAATAGTACTTAGGCCAGCCCTGAGGGGGCTGGCCTTTGCTTTTTTATATACTTACTGACAGAATGCGTTCGTCAGTCCGAAATGTCGCTGTCGAGAATGATGCTGAAATCATGCTCAGGGTAAGCGTTTTTTATTTTTTCGCAAATTTCGTTGTAAACGCCCGTGCGGTCCTTTGCCGCGAAGTCTACTATCATGTCGAATCTCACGGCTTTGCCCTTGAGGTAGAAGCCGTGTATTTGCAGGACCTCGGGGTAGGAGAGTGCAATCTCGCGGATATTGGATTCCATCGCGGCTGCCTCGGCGTCCTTCGTATTGAGCGCGTAGACGGATATGCCCGCCATGATTACGCCATGCTCGTCGTAGACCTTTTGGGTTATCTCTCTTTCGAGTATGTCCGTTTCCTCGACGGTCATCGTGTCCGGCAGCTCTATGTGAACGGAGCCGATAAGCTGCTCCGGACCGTAATTGTGGATAACAAGGTCGTAGGCCCCGCGAACCTCGGGGAAAGCGGCGATAGTTTCCTTTACCGCCTTTGAAAGCTCGGAGTCGATGCGCTCGCCGAGGATCTCGCTTATCGTGTCGCGCAGCATTTCAAAGCCGGACTTTATGATAACGGCGGAGATAACGGCGCCGAGCCACGCTTCGAGGCTTATGTGGAAAATAAGATAAATTGCCGCCGCGACGAGCGTTGAGGCGGAGATTATAGAGTCAAAAAGCGCGTCGCTGCCGGAGGCCACGAGCGCGTCGGAGCTGACGCGCTTGCCCGTGCGCTTGACGAAGCTGCCGAGCGCTATCTTCACGAGGACGGCGACGGCGATTATAATGAGCGCGACGGTGGAATAATCCGGCGTCTGCGGGTTAATAATGCTTTTTACCGATTCGACGAAGGAGGTAACGCCGGCGTAGAGGACTATAACGGAAATTACCGTCGCGCTGAGATATTCGATGCGCCCGTAGCCGAGCGGGTGCTTTTTATCCGGCGCTTTTTGAGAAAGCTTCGTGCCGATGATGGTTATGAGCGAAGAGAGCGCGTCGCTGAGGTTGTTCACCGCGTCCATCACGACGGCGACGGAATGGGACAGCAGCCCCACGGCAGCCTTGAAAGCAGCGAGAAATACGTTCGCAATGATGCCGATAATGCTTGTCCTTATTATGGTTTTGTTACGGTCAGTCCCCATGAGATTACCTCGCTTTACGTATACATATATTAGCTATTTTATTCATTCCGCAAACCCACTTTTTTCTGATAACCATTTCAAAACATCGGTTTCTCTTTTAATCCATGGATTTTGTTTCCTATTTAAATCATTTAATATTCTTTCGTTGTTCTCAATTGCTTCCTGAATCTCCACAAAAACTGGTCTGAACTCCTGCTCTTTTTCATAATCGTCCAAATTTTGCTTCTGTTTATTTTTTTCATCTATCGTTACACTGTAATATTCGGATTTCATGGAAAAATATGTACCCGGTTCAAAGTCATCAACCTTTTGCTCCAAAACGATTCCAAACAACTTTCCTACTTTCTCCACCTGATACCCTGTTTCTTCCAACATTTCCCGGACAATACATTCTGCAGCATTTTCACTATTTTTATATCCACCACCTGGAAATTTGTAGTCTCCTTGATTTGTATGAATCAATAAAATCTTTCCGTCTTTTTCAATCACCGCCTTTGCTGCTTTTCTGTAAGTCACAACAGCATTCGATGGCAACTCACTTAACCCATAACAAATCTCAAATCCCTGCATGAAACGCCTCCTACTTCCATTACTTGCTCTAAAATCAATACTTCTGACTCAATACACTTTTGCACTCTAACTAACAATCGCTCATACAATTCATCTTTTCTAGATAATACAGCCTATAAAAAAACATACAGATACAATCCCATTCCTGTATGTATTATCGCGTATTATCGAGCATTTTGCAAATGCTTTTTGTATTCCGCAGATTCCGCCGTTGTTTGCCGGGGCCTGATATGTTATAATGACTATAACTTTTATTCAGGAGTTTTAAATGGGACATACAGGCAAAATAATTATAGATTTTTCGGCGCTCGCGGCGCTTTATGTTTTTGTGTTTTTTAAGAAATGGCGCGGAAAGGGCAGGGGAGTGCTGGCGGTCAATACGCTGATGTACGTATATCTGGCGCTTGTGTTGTATTTTACGGCGATGCCCGTGCTGAGCTCGCTTCCGCATATTTTCAGCCACCCGTATGCGCCTATGCATATGACACCCTTTGAAGATTATTTGAGGGGCAGGGGCGGCGCGAAAATGCAGATAATCCTGAACGTGGTCATGACGATTCCGTTCGGCTTCCTCTTTCCGTTCCTGTGGCGAAAGCATCGCGGCATGCTATTTTTGAAAACGCTGCTTTTTACCTTCCTGCTGAGCCTTTCTATTGAGCTTCTTCAGCCGCTTATAGACCGCTCATCCGACATAACGGACATTATTACGAACACGACGGGCGGCATCGTGGGCTATATCCTCTATCTCCCGTTCAGCCCGTTTGCAAGGCGGCTGCTCGGTTAAATCTGCTTTAACAGCTTGAAATACTTGCCGTCCTCGTCTTCACCGACAAATAATATCCGGTCAAATCCTTTTTCCCAGTAAAGCCTTATCGCAGGGTAGTTATCAATATCGACGCCGATTGACATTTCCGAATATCCCAATTCACGGGCTTTCTCAACGGCAAAGTCAACAAGAGCGCGGCCTACGCCTTTGCGCCGTTCGCTCAGTTTAACTATGAGCCGAGATACATAAATCCTTTTGCCGGCTATAGTATAATCGGGGTCGTTTTTATCAAAAACGAGTGATATTTCGCCAATGTATTCGCCCTCGGCCTCGAAGACATAGCTTTTCCTGTTGCCGCTTATGATTTCGGCGTAGAAGCGTTTGGCAAGCTCCGCATGCCGCTCCATGTCCCAGATGTTAGCCAATTTGCCGTAGTTCGAGGGGTCTAAACCGATGATGCGATAGTCCATGATCAGCCCTCCTTTTATCTCTCGGCAAAGCGAATTATCTGCTTTTCTGCATCGACAACGGCTTCGACGCCGAAGGGGACTATGCAGCGCGGCGTTGAGTGGCCGACGTTTACGTTATAAACGATAGGAAGCTCCGGATTGTCAATAACTTCCGTCAAAAGCTGCCTGTACTCGTCCATATACGCTTCATCCATCGGCTTACCCGCGAGAACGCCGGAAACCGCGCCGAAAACTCCGGCCTCCTTCAGATATTCGAGAGACTTGCGGTAAACTTCGGGGCTGGGCTTTTCCTCGCTGGATTCAAGCAGTATAATGCGCCCCTTCCATTCCTCGGCGCTCGGGAAAAGTTGATATTTTGAGCATACTGCGGGCATATCATCATATCGCTCCGCGTTGAACATATCGTACATGGAGTCTATGCAGCCACCGAGGATTTTCCCGGAGAACACGGGTGGACCCTGCAAAAGCTCAAAGCCGTGGTCTGTGTGCGCCGTGCGCTCCTTGCCGACCTCGTCGGGAGAAAACTTTTCCCTTTCCTCATACCAAAGCTCGCTCGGCCTTATCTCGCGTATGGTTCCGGCGGAGATAAGCTCCTCAAAATATTTTCTTGTATACGGGAGAATTTCGGGGCCGAGCTCGCAGATATCGGACATGAACGCCTGGCCGTAAAATGTCCGCAGACCGACCTTGTGGAGCATAAAGTGGTTGAGCGTTGTATCGGAAAAACCGAGAAACACCTTGTCCGTCACGGCCTTGGCGAGATTGCCGCCTTCAAAAAGGTATGGCGATAAACGGTATGTGTCGTCGCCTCCAATAGCGCACAGAATCATGTCAATCTCCGGGTCACGGAAGGCCTCCAACAAGTCCTCAGCTCGCTTTTCCGGGTGAGCTTTTATGTACTCCACGCCCTTGAGCGCGTTCGGCATAAACTTTACGTTTAAGCCGTATTCTTTAAGTCTTTTGAGCCCGATTTTGATTTCAAACCGTATAAACGGCTCGCCGGCTATTCCGCTTGAAAGGCTCACGATGGCAATGTTTTTGATCATAATGTTCCTCCTATTACAATAAAAAACAGCGGCATAGGCTTTAAACCGATAAGCCTATGCCGCTGCGTTATAAACGTATTAAAAAATCACGCTTCCCGCAAAATGGGTATAGACCTACTGCCTGAGCGACGCTGATGCTGCTTAGGCTGAGTAGGATGATTCTGCTTGTTCTGAGCGGATATAAAGGCATATTCAGTTAACATTTATATCGCTCCCTTCAAAATAATTGCTCACAGAATACCATGTGTGGAGAAAGATGTCAATAGTTTTTTATTGGGGTTAAAAGCGGCGGTTGCGGTAAATGAAAATGAGTATTCAGCCGCCATACTTTTTTCATCTCCGATAAAAGGTCTGTTCCCTTGCGCGTTCTGCCGTTTTCCTGCGCGCGCAAAGCCGCAATGCAGGCTTTGATTGTTACGGAAATATTGAGAAAATACGTTTTTCGGTGTATAATTATATTATTAGTACACTGTCCGGCGGGGAGCGGGAAACCGGGCTTCGGCGGGCGAGGCAGGGAGGCGTTTCAGCATGATATCTCTTCTTCTTTCTTTTGCCGTGCTGATTACAGGATACTTTGTTTATGGCAGAATTGTCGAAAAGGTGTTCGCACCCGACGATAGGGAAACTCCGGCCTACACGAAAAACGACGGCGTGGACTTCATCCCCATGCCCACGTGGAAGGCCTACTTGGTTCAGCTTCTCAATATCGCCGGAACCGGGCCGATTTTCGGGGCGCTGATGGGCGCCTGCTTCGGTCCGGTGGTGTTCCTGTGGATAATCTTCGGCTCCGTGCTTGCGGGCGGAGTTCACGATTATATGTCCGGCATGATATCGGAGCGGCATGACGGAGCCTCCATCGCGGAGCTGAGCGGCATATACCTCGGGTCCGCCGCCAAATGGTTCATGAGAGCGTTTTCGGTCCTGCTCCTGCTCCTGACGGGAACCGTTTTCGTAACTTCTCCGGCAGCGCTGCTCGCGAGGCTTACGCCCGATGTGCTGAGCGGCACGTTCTGGATAGTTATAATCCTTGTTTATTACGTATTGGCCACGCTTTTGCCCATTGATAAAATAATCGGCAAGCTCTATCCCGTATTCGGCGCGGTGCTTATCATCATGGCGGCGGGCATACTCGGCGGCATAGTATTCGGCGGCTATACCGTGCCGGAGCTTAGACTCGCCGACCTTCACCCCGACGGGCTGCCAATCTGGCCTTTTATGTTCGTTACCGTGGCCTGCGGCGCTATTTCCGGCTTCCACGCCACGCAGTCGCCGATGGTTGCCAAATGCATCAAATCCGAAAAGCTGGGGCGCAGAGTGTTTTACGGCGCCATGCTCTCGGAGTCTGTTATCGCGCTCGTCTGGGCGGCGGGCGGCGTGGCGTTTTACGGGGCGACGGGAGGGCTCAGCAGCGCCCTCGCCGAGCTTGGGCAGTCCGGCGCCGTCTATGATATTTCCACGGGAATGCTGGGGAAGGCAGGGGGCGTGCTCGCCATCGTGGGCGTGATAGCCTGCCCGATAACCTCCGGCGATACGGCGTTTCGCTCCGCGCGACTAATTCTCGCGGAAATAACGAAGCTGGAACAGAAAAAAATCCGCAACCGCCTTTTGATAACTCTGCCGCTGCTCGCGGCGGGCGCCGTTCTGACGCAGCTTGATTTCAACGTCCTGTGGCGCTATTTTTCATGGTCGAACCAGACCCTTGCGATGATTTCTCTTTGGGTGGCGACGGCGTATCTGCTGAAAACGCATGAACGCAGGCTGACGAGCCTCATCACGGCGCTTCCCGCCGCGTTTATGTCGGCTGTCAGCATGACGTATATCCTCATGGCAAATGAGGGCTTCGGCCTCGCCGCGCGCATCGCTTACCCCGTCGGAGCCGTATTCGCGGCGCTGCTGTTTGCGTATTATATACTCAGGCTGCGAATGCCGCGCAATCGGATTTAGGGTTATATTGTAACGCATGGAGGACTGCGGCGAGAGAAGCCGTAGGTCAAGGCGTTTAAAAAGAAACTGAAGGATTTACTTCTTCATCCACTTCCTTTCCGGACAAAAGAAAAAGAGCTAACTGATCCAACAAAAATCAGTTAGCTCTTTGCTTATGAGCAATGCTTAAAGCGTTGTCAAATTGTTATCACGGAAGTGTTATCAACACCAATCTAAACTAATCCTAGATGCTTCTCAACCAATGAAACTGTTTCTTCTACGCTTCTTTTAGTGTCTCGCTCAATCCAGAAATAGTTTCCTGCCTTTATTTGCGCATATTTTTCTGCATTAAGCGAATATAGAGTTTCATTACAAGTTCTTTTCGCACTTTCAAAATCAGTCGCACTGTGTATATAATCACTGAACCCCTGATGATCCGGTCTATTGCAGTAATCGTCAACCAAATCGGTAGGTTCTTTGATCATAAACACTACTCTTGATGGATCTGACAATAAATCAGCCTGTTCTACTGTCAAATGGCAATCGCAAATGACCTTTGTATTTTTAGAAAGTCTGATCAAATCTAACACCACAAAATCAAGTTGTTCGCGAGTATTAGAGACCAGCCAATTCCGATACTCTTCAACAGACCTTCCAAAGAATTCGTCAGCATCTGTAAAAGTCATATTCATAGCAGGCTGATGCTCAGCATTTGACAGCAACTGATGACTTGGGAACATCTCATCAATGTCATAAACTTGAATACCATATTTTTTTCCTAATGCTCTTGATACGGTAGTTTTTCCTCCGCATGGTGTTCCGGTGATAAAATATACGTTTTTTAAATACTCTTTAATTACATTATCTTGAAATATCATAATGCTCCTTTATTTATTAGTATGCTTTTTATGTACTTTATAAGCATGAAACTAATAATAAAGTCTCATGCTATCAGATATTTCTTAATCTCAAAAATGCCACCATAGTAGTATTCTCCCTTCATTATCATTAAATAATATGTCTATTGTAGATAATCACTATCTAAGTATAGATATCACATTTCTCTTAAGCTTGCAATCTGATTCACCATATATTTGGCATAATCCTTTGCATGATCCGTATCATAAGATATATTCCTATCCTCTTCATATTCTATCAGAGCATCTTGTATCAGACTATGATATCTTTCATGAACATTGTTCAATGCCTCATTCAATGCCTCTTTATATTCAATACTGTTTATCAGCAAAACAATTCTTATAAACATATTAAGACAGCGAATTGCTGTATATTATCATTTTCGCCGCTTGTATTCTTTCTATTGCCACCGTCTAGACAGCGATACTGTTAATAGTTACTTTTCCGCTGCTTAGAACACCCCTCATGGCTCATTTATTGCAGCGGAATATCTATATTTTAGGTTTCCGATGCCACAAGACAGCCTCATACTTCTTTTTCAACAGCGTGATTATTTAAAATGGGATTTTCGATGTCTGGAAGTTTCAACTCCTTCAAAGAACATCGGTATTTGAAAAAAGAAAGTTTTCGATGCCCCGCGAATGGGGGCATCGAAGAATAATACTAAATAAGATAATTTTACTGATACTCCGGATTTACACTAACGCTATAGTAAACCCGCGATTTGTCTAATAATTTCGTCACCTGCAAACCACCCGGTATTATTCTAGTTCGCAAATTTCAGATTGTTACCAACTGAAAAATGACGATTTTGCATTTAAAATCAGTTCACTTCTGAACGGTTTGAATTAATCCAATACCTTTTCACAAGTTTTTATTGTCATTCTATTGTCACGTTGACAATGTGATTGTATCATAGTACGACAACTATTCAAATATCATTCTTCTATATTTGAAATAACTATAAATGCTATCTGTTTCCCACTTACCTTTTTATGGTAAAATAGCCTTTCCATTCTCTATATCACACTTGTATTCCTAACTATAGTATCCCTATATTTTTCTAGCAAATCGTGAGAATACTCCTTTTTCATATCAGACTCTCTAACAATTTTCCACAATGCCGCCGCTGCTTTTAAACGCTCACTAAATATCTTTGTCTTCTCATCTTCACAGAAATCTTTAACAAACTTGTTCCATTGTAAAGCGGATTTATCATAGGTAGCGTAAGTCTTCTTACCATTGTAAATATCTAGCAAATCTCCAAGAGTAAAGCTTTCATCACCACTTTCCTTAACAACCTTAGCCGTTTGAACCATATCAACATTGAACTTGAAGTTCTCTTCTCCTGTCTGCTGCTTAAAAAAATCTCTAAACCTATTTCCAAAAGTGAATCCACACGCAATCAATCCAGTATTTAATGTAAGTTCAGTCACAGTTGGCTTCCGTAATTTTATCGGCTTCTTCTTTTCAGGTAAAATGTTCTCCCCAGAAAAATATGCCTCTACCACTTTATTCAGTTCTATCTTACTGCCAGTAGCTTTTAATCCATGTGCCTTACAGATTTTAATAAGCTCGTCCCTATACCAATAATATTTACAAAATTCTGCATAGTCTTTAATGTCATCAAATTCCGGTCTCTTCATTCTTAACGTCCCTTTCAAGTATAAATATTATGCTTTTCTTATAGGATGCCTAATAACAGTTTTCCATTTTTCTGGAGCAACCTT
>JAEEUX010000058.1 GCA_016290695.1 Oscillospiraceae bacterium | reverse complement strand
TCCCTGCCGATATGCTGAGATACGCCGCAAAGACGGTCTTCGGGAAGGTATCTGAGCAGAATATCGCAGGTGCGGCGGATATGGTCGGGCCTTGAATTGCTCGCGGGGTTATATAAAACCATCGTCAGATCCGCCTGTGCGGCTGCGGAAAGGCGATTTTCTATCTTTTCCCAGCTCGTAAGTCTGTCGCTGAGGCTGATTACGGCAAAATCGTGTGTCAGAGGAGCGCCGAGTATCGCCGCGCCGCTGCATGCCGCCGTGAGGCCGGGAACGACCTCGATTTCCGGCTCGGCAGCTTCGCCGCGAAGCTCATAGATAAGCGCCGCCATGCCATAGATGCCGCTGTCGCCGGAGCATATCATGGCAACGTTTTTGCCGCCCTTTGCCGCGTCTATCGCCATCTGGCAGCGCTGGGTCTCCTTCGTCATAGGCGTCGTGAGGAACTCCTTTTCGGGATAGCGGTCCCTAACGAGGTCAACGTAAACGTGGTAGCCGATTATTGCGTCGCAGCCCCTGAGGACTCTGTCCGCCTTAACCGTCATGTTGTCATAATCTCCGGGGCCGATGCCCACAACGTATAATTTACCCAAAGCGCACCTCCGAATATTCCGCCGCGATTGCGACTGTAACGCCGTTTATGGCTGTTTTTCTTACTATCAGCTTATCCGCGCCGACAAGCGCGGCTCTTTCGCATACATTATCTACGCCCGTAACGCTTTTCACAAAGTCCGAGCCCGAAAAATCGCCCGGAACCGCCGCAAGCGTTTCCGCCGGATAAAAGCTTATCTCCAATCCCGCCTCGCGGCAATATTCCAAAAGGCCGGCTTCGTTTGATTTTATGTCTATCGACGCGGCGCATTTAACCGCGCGCGGGTCGATATTATTGTCCTCAAGGACGTTTTTTACCGCAAAGCGAACTTTATCCGCCTCTATCCCCCTGCGGCATCCTATGCCGAGATGAAGGAACTTAGGGACAAGGAGCAGAGTTTCTTCAAACGGGCATTTCCCGCTCCACGAAAGCGAAACGCCGAGTTTGCCGCTATCCCCGAAAACGAGCCCTGCGGGCAGAGCGCCGACAATGGGAAGCTCCGAAAAAAGAGGAACGCTATGCTCCAAGACCGCCGCTGAGACGGCTTTTGCAAGGCGCATACTGTCTATAACGCAGCCGTTTTTCACGGCCCACGAGTCCACGGAAAACTTCTCGTTTATATCCGTCGCCGTGGTGATAACGCCCGTCGCGCCGAGCTTTTCCGCGATAAACGCCGTCCATTCGTTCGCCCCGCCGATATGCCCGGAAAGGAGCGATATAACGAAGCGCCCGAGCTCGTCTATGCAGATTACCGCAGGGTCGGTCTTTTTATCCTTAACGTGCGGCGCTATTTCGCGCACGGCGATGCCGCAGGAGCTGACGAAGATCATCAGATCCGCCCATGCGAAAAGCTCGCCGTAAAAGGGCTTTGACGGGCGTCCGAGCGCGGCAAAATCCACTTCTCCGAAGCGTTCCATCGTGTAGGCGCGGCATTCAGAGTCCGGGAAGCAGGTCATCGCCCGCCGTGCCGTGGCGCAGCCCTGCCTGCTGTATGCAAATACAGCTAATTTCATTCCGTCGCCTCGCGGAACTCCGTCGTGAAGCCAGGATGATACAGAAGCGAGCGCAGATATTTATCGCCCATGCAGTTGCCGACGACGATTAAAGAAGTCTTGGTAAGGCCGTTTTCCGTAACGGTCTTATGCAGGGTATCCACCGTGCAGCGGAAGATTTTTTCCTCCGGCCACGTCGCCTTATAAACGACGGCGACGGGCGTATCTCCGGGGTAACCGCCCGCAATAAGATCAGCCTGCAGAGCCTCGGTCAGCGAAGTGCTGAGGAAAAGCACCATCGTCGACTGATGCGAGGCGAGCGCGCGGATAGACTCGCGCTCCGGGACGGGCGTGCGCCCCGCCGTCCTTGTGATAATGACCGTCTGGCTCACGTCCGGGAGGGTGTACTCCGTCTTGAGCGAGGACGCCGCGCCGCAAAATGAGCTGACGCCGGGGCATACGTCGTATTCTATCCCGAGCTTTATAAGCTCGTCAAACTGCTCGCGGACGGCGCCGTAAATGCTCGAATCGCCGGTATGGAGGCGAACCGTGGTCTTGCCCTGCTTTTCCGCGGCCTTGATTATATCAATGACCTGCTCCAGGGTAAGCTTTGCGCTGTCGTGGATTTCGCAGCCTTCCTTCGCATAGGAAAGAAGGGCGGGGTTTACAAGCGAGCCCGCGTAAATAATTACGTCGGCTTCTCCGAGTAGTCTTGCGCCTCTTACGGTTATAAGGTCAACCGCTCCGCTTCCCGCTCCGACAAAATGTACCATAGTTTTTATTCCTCCAAAATTCGTTTTAAAAGCGCCTGCGCGTTATCCGTTTCGCTCAGAAGCCCGTATTCCTTGGAAAACATGACAGCGCCCGTTTCAAGCTCGCCGCCGACGCGGTTATCGAGAATAAACGCTATCCTGCGCGTTATACGTTCGAGGGCTTCCTGGCAGAGATTTTCTTCCTTAAGAATACGAACGGCGTCGTCACAGGTCGCGCAGTCGAGCATTTCCTCTATACGTTCCGGTCGAAGACCCGCCGCGCCGGAATGCGCCGCCATGATGTCCATGCGGCAGTCACCGTATTTTGAATGGGTATTGAGCATACCGCCTGCTATCTTCACGAGCTTGCCGATATGCCCTATTATGAGCGCCCCGCGAAAGCCGAGCTCCTTGCAGGTATCGAAGGCTTCGCCTATAAAATTCGAGGTAAGCACAGCCTTTTCGGGGGCTATATCGATGTTGTTTTTTATAAAATCCGAGCCGTAATTTCCCGGCGTTAGAAGGACGTAATCCGCGCCGTTAGCGCGTCTTTGGCGAAGCTCGACGCGAATGGTCTCTACGAGAGCCTGTTCGCTCATTGGTTCGACAATGCCCGTCGTACCCAAAATGGAGATACCGCCGACTATCCCGAGCCTCGGGTTGAAGGTTTTTTTCGCAAGCTCCTCGCCGCCGGGGACGGAGATTACTACGCTCAATCCGCCCGTATAATCGCAGGCAGTGCATACCTCCTCGACGTTTTCGCGAATCATCCTTCGCGGGACGCTGTTTATCGCCGCTTCTCCCACGGGCTGGTCGAGTCCGCGCTTTGTCACGACGCCGACACCCTCTCCGCCCGTTATCGCGACGCCCTGCGTCTCGCCGTAAGACACGCGCGCATAAACGAGATAGCCCTTCGTAACGTCCGGGTCGTCACCGCTGTCCTTCTCGATGGCGCAGGATACATAATCCTTGCCTTGTGTAACATCCTTTACATCAAGTTCGAGGTCCACACCGTTTACCGTGCGTATCTGTATTTTTTCCTTTTTCTGCCCCGTCAGGAGCATCCACGCAGCCGCCTTTGAAGCTGCTGCGGCGCAGGAGCCCGTCGTATAGCCGAGGCGCAGGCGTTTTCCGTCCTTGACAACGTATTTATCCATCATCGCATAATCTGGTAAAGCAGGGCGTTGCATATCGCCGCAGCAACGTTGCTGCCGCCCTTTCTGCCTCTCGCGACTATGTGCGGAACGCTTGAAGCGATGATGAGCTCCTTGCTTTCCACGACGTTTACAAAACCGACGGGCACGCCGATAACGAGCGCCGGACTAAGCTCGCCCAGCTCTATCATGCCGTTTATCGCGATAAGCGCCGTCGGCGCGTTGCCGATTGCGAAAATACAGGGCTTTGGCAGCTTTGCCGCGCGCTCCATGGAAACTATTGCGCGGGTAATGCCGCGAGACTTCGCTTCCTCGGCTACATCCGGGTCCGACATAAAGCAGTGGACGGTTCCGCCGAGCTTTCCGAGAATGGTCTTATTTATGCCCGCCTTTGCCATCTGCGTATCCGTCACGATATCGCAGCCGCCGCGCAGCGCTTCTATGCCCTTGGCTACGGCGTCCTCGGAGAAAATGAGGTTGTCGGCGTAATCGAAGTCGGCCGTGGTGTGTATGGCGCGTTTGATGACGAGCTCGTTGCGCGGGTCGAGCTTTTTGTCGCCAAGGAGCTCCGTTATTATCTCAAAGCTGCGCTTTTCAATGTCCATGGGCTTAATGTTTTCAATCATGACTGTGCTTCTCCTCCAGGCAGGTATTGTAAAAATTCACGGCAAAGCCGGGGTTGGCGTAAAAGTGGAAATGCGGGTAACCCGCATAGAGCCTCGCCGTCGCGTGGACACAGCTCCAGCTTTTGCCCGAGGCCTTTACTGCGGTGAAGGCGTCACCGGTATGGTCGCTATCCCAGTGGTGAAACTCATGACCGGGTATCTCCTCGCCTTTTTTGCATAGCATATTGTCGCGCTCCGCCGTCAAGGTGACATAGCCGAAACGCTGGAGCCTGCCCGTATCGTAGCTTCTCCCGGGCAGGAAGCCTACCATCGGACGTTCGCCTATATATTCATTTAAATACATAAAGCCACCGCATTCGGCTATACAGGGCAGCCCCCTTTCGAGCGCCGCCTTAATACTTTCGCGCATGGAACGGTTTTCGCTGAGCCTTTCGGCGTAAAGCTCTGGGTAGCCGCCGCCGAGGTACAGCCCGTCAATTTTCTGCGGAAGCTCCGCATCGTCAAGCGGGCTGAAGGGAACGAGCTCCGCGCCCATCTCGCGCAGCATATCGAGGCTGTCTTCATAATAAAAACAGAAGGCATTATCCTTTGCCACGGCTATGCGAACCTTCTCAAGACCGTGCGGAAAATCTATCATCTCGCAGACAACAGGGGCGCTGCTGCGCGCTATGTCCAAAATGCCGTCAATATCTACGGTTTTTTCAGCCTGCTCGGCAAGGATTTGCAGCTTGTCCTTGAGGTCTTTCACCTCCGCCGCCGTAACGAGACCGAGGTGGCGGCTTTCAAGCGAGGCCGCGCTCAGGGCGGGTAAAAATCCGAGCGGCCTTACCTTGCCGTCAAAGCGGCTTATTATCTCCGCCGCGAGGGTATCATAGGTAGTCGCGGTGCAGCGGTTCAGAATAACGCCGCGGATAAGATTATCGGGATAAAAGCTCAAAAAGCCATGTATTTCAGCCAAAACGGAAAGAGACGCGCCCTTTGCGTTCACGACGAGGATAACGGGGCTCTGCGTCAGCTTGGAAAGCTCATAGGTGCTGGCACGAACCGTCGTCAGCCCCATGCCGTCATAAAAACCCATGACGCCCTCGATCACGCTTATATCGCGGCCCTTGCCGTTTTTCGCAAGGAGGCAGCGCGCGGTGTTTTCATCAAAAAAGAAAAGGTCGAGATTAGAACTTTCCGCGCCGATTATCCGGCTGTGAAACATTGTGTCTATGTAGTCAGGGCCGCATTTGAAGGCGCCGGTCCTGAGGCCCCGGTTTACCAGCGCCTGAAGGACGGCGCAGCTCACCGTCGTCTTCCCGCAGCCGCTGTTCGTCCCCGCAAGGACGACTCTCGGTACCTTGTGTTCCATTCCGCCGCCTCCTTTTCAACGGGCATACGCCCGATATAATCATACTGATATGCGATAAACAAAAGACAGACTTCGCCTCTTATCTATTGCACATTAGTATAACATAATGCTAAGGCCGAGTAAATTAAAAGACGCCAAAAAACATGGCAAAACTGCCGTAGCGTAAAATACGGCAGTCATTCTGAAAAATAAGCTTTTATTCCCATAATCTTATCGCGTTATCGCGTCCTGCGGCACTCCTTCGGAGAAGAAAACGAGAACGCGGTCATACCATTTTTCCTTTTTCTTGCTCCATGCGGCGCAGTCCACTTCCTTATCGAGCGCCTCCACCGGGACGGTAAAGGTGTAAGCACCGGTATCATCGAGCACATAAGGGATATAATTATCCTCCGCATCGGCCAGCGCTGCTTCGCCCTTACCCATATATAGCTTCGTGTAGCCCTCCCCGCTGAGAGTGAGGACGGCGTTCATGCTCCCTTCGGCTACGATAAGCTCGCATTTGACGATTCTGAACATCGAGGAGCTTGAGTCGACGTCTATATAATACGTTCCGTCCTTGATCTGGCTGGGATAAACGGGAACGAGTTCAGCCTCCGGCTCAAGCGCGGGGCTCGGCGTCAGCTCGGCTGAAGGCGTTTCCACAGACTGTTCAGCCCCTCCGCAAGAGGAAAAAGCCGCCGCGAGGCAAATAGCAATTATCAAAATCAATACTTTTTTCAAGCTCGACGCCCGCCTTTTGAAAGGTCTTACGCGACCCGGCGGCGAAAACTAAAGGCTGCGCCGCCGGGTCCGCGAATATCGTTATGTATTTCTGCCGAACGCTCAGCCGGCGATGGTCTGTCCGCAGTGGTCAACTATCATCTGCTGAACGCCTGCATACTGGCCGAGGCCCTTGAGGACGCACTCGACCTCGAAGCCCTCGGCTTCAAAGGCAGACTTCCAGGAATCCTCCTCATCGCCCGCCATGTCGTTATTGGCGTGGTCGCCAGCGACTATCATGAGCGGGAGAAGGACGACCTTGGAGTAGCCGCCCGCCTTGGTTTCCGCGAGAACGTCTTCAAGCGTGGGCGTACCCTCAACGGTTCCGACGAAGTAATTGGTCTTCCCGGCAGTCTTGAAAGCATCCTGAAGCTTGCCGTAAGTGGCGTTAGCCTCGTGCTCGGTGCCGTGGCCCATGAAGGCTATCGCGGTGCCGTCGGCATTATAGGAGGCGGTATCCTGGGTAAGGATATCAACGAGCTTGGTATAGTCCGATTCCTCGGTGAGAAGAGTCTTGCCGATCTTGAAGGAATCGAACTTGTCGGCATATTTATTTACTTCGGTGACGACATCATCGTACTCAAAGCCGCTCATAACGTGAGTGGGCTGGATAATTACGTTCTTTACGCCGTCCGCGACAAGGCGCTCCATAGCCTCGGTCACGTTGTCGATAACGATATTATCGCGATCCTTAAGAACGTCGATGATGATCTGCGAGGTGAACGCTCTTCTTACCTCATAATCGGGGTAAGCGGTCTGAAGGGCTTTCTCCACGCCGCCGATGCTCAGGTCGCGGTTGTCGTTGTAGCTCGTGCCGAAGCTTACGGCAAGAATTACGGGCTTGGGGCCTTCCGCAGAAGCGTTCCCTGCGTCAGTGTTCGTCTTGGCCTGGGTGCCGCAGGCACAAAGGCCGGCAATGAGGCACAGAGCAAGGAAAAGCGGAATGAGTTTTTTTGCGAATTTCATTTTTGTTTCCTCCATTTGTTTTTTTATTTTAGGGGATAAATCCCGAAAAACAGCGGCAATAATGGAGAAAACGGCGCACAGATTTATAGCCTCGCAGCCATTCTTATAAAAAACTGCGGCAGCCTCATAAGACTGCCGCAGCCGAATTTCTGCAAAGCGAATAGCCTATTTCTCCAATATCGAGAGAAAATATGCTGCAAGCATCTAAGCAGGTCTCCTGACTTACGCATCCTCAGCTTGTACATAGCCTTCTCAGGCATTACGCCCAATGACCGACTTTCGTCGAATGTATAGCCTCCGCGATTACAGTGGCGGTACCGTATCGGATTTGCACCGAATTAACTATTATCCGGCAGCCATATTGCATGGAACTGGCGGCACTTAGATACTTTATTTAATTGGTTCGATTATACGCGAGATTTATCAAAAAGTCAATGACTTGAATATTAAAAATAATTACAGGGGGCGAAGCTTAGCCTGTATTATAAAAAAGCAGAGACAAACGGACTTGTCCGCTTGTCTCTGCAAAGGATTATTGATTGAATCAGTCAGTTACATAAGGCAGAAGGGCGATCTGTCTTGCTCTCTTTATAGCCTCGGTAAGCTGGCGCTGATGCATGGCGCAGGTGCCGGTGGTTCTGCGGGGAAGGATCTTGCTGCGCTCGGAAAGATAACGGCGAAGCTTCGCGGTATCCTTATAGTCAATGAACTGCGCCTTGTCTACGCAGAACGCGCAAACCTTTCTGCGCTTACGGGTGCGAACCTTTGCATCCTTTTCGTTAGTCATCGTTCATACCTCCTTCGGTTTTAAGTAGAAAGGTCAGAACGGCAGCTCGCCGTCGTCCTCGACCTCAAAAGATGTCTCGATAGGGGGAGCGTTGAAGCCCTCGCCGGAATACGGGGCGCTATTGTAGCCGCCGCCGTAGCTGCCGGAGGAATTGGACTCTCTGCTCTTTTTGCTTTCTCCGAAATAGACGTTATCCGCGACAATTTCGGCGCTTCTGCGCTTTCCTCCGTCACGATCCGTCCAGTCGCGGATCTGGAGTCTCCCGGAAACGACTGCCATGGAGCCCTTAGTGAAATACTTGCTCACGAACTCCGCAGTGCTTCTCCAGGCGACAACGTCGATAAAATCCGTCTGGCGCTCGCCGCCGTCTCTGCCCGAAAAGTCACGGTCTACCGCGACGGTAAAGCTTGTGACTGGGAGATTGGACTGCGTTCTTCTCAGCTCGGGATCTCTCGTGAGCCTGCCCATTACAACAATGTGATTAAGCATTTTCGATACTCCTTAGGCTTCTGCTACGGTAACGAGGGAACGCATGATGCCGTCCGTGATGCCGAGAACACGCTTGAGCTCCGCAGGGAAAGCGGAGGGAGCAGTGAACTTAACAAGGACATAATAGCCCTCGGCCATGTCGTTAATGAGGTATGCGAGCTTACGCTTACCCATTAACTCCATCTCGGTGATAGTGCCGTTTGCTTCGATAAGAGCCTTGAACTTCTCAACGAGAACATTGGTCTCTTCCTCGGTTTTGTTGGGGTCAATGATGTACATGACCTCGTAATTATCCTGAATCTTTGCCATAATTGCACCTCCTTCTGGACATGTGGCCCGCTTATGCGGGCAAGGATTAGTCTATTTTACTCATAGACTGTATTATTATACTCTTTTTTCCGGCCTTGTCAAGCACTTTTGCTTGACTAAAATCAATTTTTCTCAAAACCAAATTGAGTATTTACAGCCGCAGTAGTTTTGGCGGTAAATATCGTACTCGGCGCAAAGGTCGACCGAACGCTTGTAGCCGTCGCGTTTCTTGAAATCGGAGGGCAGGAAGGGAACGGAATGCCTCTCCCCCGCCGCTCTGCCTATGGCGTTAATCAGTTCTGCATTCTTGTGCGGGCTGACGGTAAGCGTCGTGCAGAAATAATCAAATTCCATATCGGAAGCAAGCTCGGCCGTTTCAGAAAGGCGCTTTTCAAAGCACAGTGAGCAGCGCGCTCCGCCCTCTCGTTCGTCCTCCGTCCCGCGGATAAAGCTCTGCCAGCCTTCGCAGTCGTATTTTCCCTCAAGCATGCCCACACCTGCGGCGAATGGAGCCAGATACAGAAGCTTCTGCATTTCAGCCAGGCGCTTCCGATACTCCTCCTTCGGATATATGTTAGGGTTGTAGAAAAAAACAGTCATCTCAAAATGCTTTGAAAGGTACTCCAAAACAGAGCTCGTACAGGGTGCGCAGCAGGCATGGAGCAAAACGCTCGGACGCAGTCCCGCCTTTTCGTTTTCCGCGACAATATTGTCAAGCAAAAGCTGGTAATTTTCTTTCATATTCTCGCCTCCGTTACCGAGCCTACGAAAAAAGTATACTACTGGGAATGCAGTTCCGCAAGTATATTAAAGATTTGCCAGACGAAAATAAACCTTGCGTGGGGCGCTCGCGCGGAATATAATAGCCAAAGGACAACGCAAACAGGGAGGGCTTAGCTGATGAACAAAGTTGCGCTCATAACCGGGGCTTCGCGCGGGATAGGCGGCGCTATCGTCTCGGCTCTTGCCTCCGACGGCTGGGCCGTCGCCATAAACTACAAGCGCTCAAAGGACACGGCTGAGGCCCTCGCGCGGGAACTCGGAGGCATAGCTGTACGCGCGGACGTCGGCTCCTCGGAGCAGGTCGCGGCAATGTTCAGCGATGTGGAAGCAAGGCTCGGCGCGGTATCGCTCCTTGTAAATAACGCCGGGACGAGCTATTACGGTCTTCTCAGCGACATGACGGACGAAGACTGGTCGGGTCTCGTCGCGACGAACCTCACCGGCGCGTTCAACTGCTGCCGCGCGGCTATCCCCGCGATGGTGCGCGCAAAGCGCGGCTGTATAATCAACGTTGCTTCCATGTGGGGCGAGGTCGGCGCATCGTGCGAGGCGGCGTATTCCGCGACGAAGGCGGGGCTTATCGGGCTCACCAAGGCGCTTGCCAAGGAGCTCGGTCCCTCCGGGATAAGAGTTAACGCCGTAAGTCCCGGCTGCATCGATACGGACATGATGGCGCGTTTCACGCCCGAGGACAAGGCGGAAATGATAGACGAAACTCCGCTTGAACGTCTCGGGGTGCCGCAGGACGTCGCCGCCGCGGTAAGCTGGCTCAGCTCGGACAAAGCCTCGTTCATCACCGGTCAGATAATCGGCGTGAGCGGCGGATTTGTTATATAAGAGACACAGGAGAAACGCTAAATGCTTCAAAGCTTTCAGGTTGTGAGCCTACAGGTTCTCATTCTTTTTATTCTCATGGCAGTCGGCTTCATCGGGAAGAAGCTGAAAATCATCACGGCGGACGGCATAAAATGCATAACAAACCTCATGCTTTATATGATAACGCCCTGCCTTCTTATAAACGCATTCCAGCGCCCCTTCGACGCTTCGATGCTAAAGGGCTTTTTCATCGCGGCGCTCATTGCACTCATCAGTCATGTTCTGGCGATAATCCTCGCGCAGCTCTGCATACGCGATAAGGACGAGGCGCGGCGCAGGGTCCTGCGTTTCGCCGTCATCTTCTCCAACTGCGGATATATGTCGCTCCCGCTCCAGCAGGTACTTTTGGGCGACGAATCGGTGTTTTACGGCGCGTCGTTCATCGCGGTGTTCAATCTTTTTCTTTGGACCTACGGCCTTGCGCTCATATGCGCGGGCAAGGAGAAAATATCACTTAAAAAAGCGCTGCTCAACCCCGGCACGATAAGCGTAACTATCGGCCTTATCCTCTTTTTCTGCTCGATAAGGCTTCCCGAGGTCATCGGCAAGCCGATAGAATATCTATCCTCGCTCAATACGCCCGTGCCCATGCTCATCATAGGCTACTATATCGCCTGTCTCGATTTTAAAACCGTTATGAGAACTCCGGGCGAATACATAGCGCTTTTTCTGCGGCTCGTCGCCATCCCGCTTATAATGCTCGGCGGGATGTACCTTTGCGGCATACGCGGGACGCTCCTCGTCGCCTGTGCTATCTCCACCTCCGCCCCTGTCGCCACGATTTCGACGATGTTTGCCACGCGCTACGATACCGGCGCAGAGCTATCGGCAAGCTGCGTCGCCGTTTCCACGCTATGCTCCATCGTTACGATGACGCTTATCGTGAGCCTCGCCATGTATATCGCGTAGGCCAATAAACTGAAAAACACCGCGAAGCGAACTTATCATGTCGCTTCGCGGTGTTTTATTCTTAGGGCAACACCGCATAATTCCGGCGCATAGATTGCGCCGTCAGGATTTTCGTCAGATTGTTCAAAAAACGCAGGTAATACTTTGTGTATTGTCGAGTATTTTTG